>JAQTUY010000010.1 GCA_028707105.1 Candidatus Omnitrophota bacterium
CAAGGAAATGGAAATTAAAATTTATCATACTTTTAAGACGCGGTCAAGGCTTTTTATCATTTGCACAATTTACCTTATGTGCCCTTGAAAAATTGCTAAAGATGTGTTATATTTAAGATGACAATTAGAGCACCTACTGATAAAGGCAAACCAGCGGTAACGCTGGGACGCAAAGCCAAAAGGTCCCCACCGTAAAAGGGTGAGGGAAGCCGGCTACCAAAGGGGTCGCAGCAGCACATAAAAAACCCTAAGGCACGCCTTAGGGTTTTAAGTTTACCGGCCAAAACCCTGGTTTGTCTATCAAGTAACGGACGAACCGGGGTTTTTTCATGGAATAAAGGAGCATATGGAACAAAGAGTTGTGACATTTCTTAACCGTAATGAGGTTGACTTCCTGGATAAGCTGGGCAAGGACGCCCTGTTCTCAACCGGGACCAAACTTTCCCGGGCCAAGCTTATCGCGTGGTTAGTTGATTTCCTTGAGAAACTCAGACTAAATGGCAACGGTATAAAATCCGAGAAGGACCTGGAACATAAGATCGTAAACGCTCTTGTGCATATAGCCAGGAAAGGAGGATAGGATAATGAAAAAATTATTAACTACAGCCGTCTTTATGATACTATTCGGCATGTTAGCAAGCACTGCCCTTGCCGGCAATAACAGCTACAGCATTGCGGTATCCTGTACCATACCCGCGATCCCCGGTGTCAATGCCCCCCTGATCGAAGAACAAGCGGCTTTTGACCAGGTACAATACGCCGCCAATGTAAGCGGCGAGCAGACAACCAGCGCCAACGAACTTACGATGATTGAAAAAGAGCAGCTCCTCGAGCCTCAAGCCGGCGAAACCGAAATAATGACTACTCTATACAGCCGCTAAGGCTTTTGCTTTCCGATCACTGGGCGGTTTTCTTGACCGGGATGTTGTAATTATAAGACACCCCCTCAAAGACAACCGCCGTTTTCTTTAAAGGCACGCTCGGTAGGTATTCAACCGGCAAGGTATTCAGGTCCAGCGTCACAGTATGTTCGCCCGGGGTGACATTGGGAAAGCGGTATTGGCCGCTGCCGTCGCTGACCGCCCTGGTGCCGTTCTCAAGCGTAAAAAGCACGCCCTTGATCCCTTTATCCTTGGAGTCGGGAGAGAATTTGTTGTCGCCGTTAACATCAAGAAAAACGATCCCCCATATCTCCGAACGGCTGTTGACCCCGAAATTTATCTTCACGCTCTTATGGTTGGCAATGGAAGCCTCCTGTGTCGCCGGGACGGTCAAGACAAAACCCGCGGGAAGGCTTTGGGTATCCAGATTCACATAGGCTTTACGCGCCCTTATTTTGTCGAACTTGTAATAACCTTGCTTGTCCGTTTCCGCGCTCTTCTTACCCAGCCAGAGCCTTACACCTTCCAGCCCCTCTTCGCCGGATTCGATCAGGCCGTCGGAGTTAACATCCCTGAAGACATAGCCGTCTATCGAGCCTATGGGCTCCCAGCGCACGCCCGTATCCCACATATAGCGCAAACCGGCATTAAAGTCCGCGTCAATATGCTTATCCACGGACGGATTATCCGCCCAGACATTGCGTACCCTTGTCGAACAATAGATCTCCTTATCCGGCGAGGGCCTATAGGAAAGCGTGGCGTAACCTTCGATATAATCCTCTCCCGACATGAAACTCAAAGGAGAAACAGTATCCTGTTCATCGCGGTATAAGAAGCGCACCGAACCGTAAAACGGGCTGGTGTATAATTGCCTGCTCCAATCCACTCCGGTTTCCAGGGCCGAAGGATTATGCCTGATACCGCTGGCGCGTTCCAGCAGCCAGTTATATTCCTGGGCTATATAATAGTATATTTCTTTATATAAATTTACGCGCATCCCCGCGGTAGCCTTGTCATCGGTAAAATCAAGGTTGGGGGAATTAAAATGGGTGTCATCCTGGTGACGGAAATTGACATACGCGGTCATTCTTCTGAAGCGCTCAAAACTGCGGTACAAGCCGGTCCCCACGCTCTGCGAACGGAAAGGCGCGATCCTGCCGGTGTCGTTCTGATAGGTATAGTCCGACCTTAATGAAGTAACCTCGTTCAGGCGCCAGGCCAAGTCAGTCCGCAAATCCGTGTTCCAGCGGTCCGGGTCGCCGGGATTGGGAAAAAGCCTGTCCTGGTAAACATCAAGCCTGCTGTTGATATCGATATCCTTGGTAGGCGTGTATTCAACGTTGATCAGGTCGCCGATCTCGCCGACCCGCCAGCCTGAGCCGGTCATGGTCAGGAAATTCTTTGCGGTATTCCTGAATTCGTTGGTAAATTTAAGCTTCGGCAATTCATATTTGGCGGTAAATAAATGCGCCAGGTTTTCGGAATCATAGCCTGTCTCATATTCCAGGTTCAATCTGTTAAACCTCCACTCCCCGCGCGCGTCATAGCCGTAAGTATTCAAGTTATCGGCCCTGTCCCTGCCCCAGCCGCGAAATACCGAAAAACCATAATTCTGTTTTTTGGAAGGGAAGTAATTAATATCCATCCCGGAAATAAAAGAGCTCTTGATCTTATTCAAGCCCGGGGACAAAGCGCCGTACCTGCCCCCTCCCTCCCTGCCCCAAAAGGTGGTGTATTCTATCTTTTTATCAAAGGCGGGCGAGCTAAGCATAACGCCGCGCAAAGTGGGAGCGCTGAATTCCAGATTTGTTATCGGCGGAGAATAATCCACCGCCCGTAAAGAAAAGCCCTCAAAAGGCCCGAGCCTGCCGTTAGTCAGCCCCGCGGTAAAATAATTAAGGTCTGTAGTAACCTGGGAGGTCTGGATAGAAGCGCTTGAATCTACATCTCCGTAAGGGGTAGGCCCGGTTAGCGTAAGGTAGTGTCCGTAAGAATAAGAAGACCTCTTAAGGTCGCCTACCCCCCTGCCGGTCTCAGTCGTATTCCAATCCATAGCATAGCGTAATTTAAAAGTCCCGGCCCTTTCTTCGCTGCGGCGCAGGAGTTCTTCATAAGTGGGGCCTTCCGGTTTGACCGGCACGGTCAAGAATTCTAATGTCCAGCGGCCGCTATTGTCCCAAACGTGCAAATAGGTATACCCGAAATTGTCGGCCTTGGCTAAAAGATCGTCGGCGCCCTGTTTATGGACATCCAGGACGCTGGGCTGGGTCACTAAGTACCTTTGAATATTCAGTCCCCTGATTATTATTTCCCTGCCCTGTTCAAGCTCAAGAGCGCCGGTGGCATTCCTGACCGCCTCATCCAGCAGTAATACCGAAGGCAGGAGTTTTTGCTTAGACAAGCTGGGTAAGGGCTGGACCGCTTTAGCCTGCTGTAATATAGCAGACGTAGTCGGCTGCTGGACCACCGGCTTGGGCGCGATAACCGGCAACGCTTTTGGCGCAGGCATAACAGGAAGAGGAGCGGACAGATATTCAAGCTGCTTCATAGTTTTTTCCATTGCCGCGGTTTCTTCTTTAGATAAGGGCTTGCTTCCAGGAACAACCGGGGCATACGGCGCGGCAACAGGCTCAGCTTTTACTGCAACTGGCGCAACTGAGGCAGGAACTACCGGAGCAGGGACGGGAACTGTCCTCGGCGCGGCTGCGGGCAACGCCGGGGCTTCCACTGTCTTAACCACCGGCTTGGCCGCCTCCTGCGCACTCTGCGCCACAGGCGCGGGCTTAGCAACAGGTAAAGGTTTTACAACGGGCGCCAATTTCGCAACAGGCGCGGATCTTTCTACCGGCGCAGTTGGAAGCGTAACGGCTTTTTGCGGCGCCGCCTTCGGAAGGACAACCGGCGCTTTTACTTTAGGCTCAGGCAGAGGTTTTACCACTGCCGGAACTTCTTCGGTTCCTAATCCCTGACGGCGGGCTAATTCCCGGCGGATAAGACGGATGTACTCCCGCGCCGGAGCATAAGTAGGATTGGCGATCAAAGCCTTATTGAATTCTCCGAGCGCCTCGGGGATATTGCCCTGCTTATAAGCTTTAAGGCCTAATTCACAAAGGAATTCCGGGACCAGGTTCTGGGCATAAAGAGGCTGGATATAGGAATTTAAGAACGCGATAATGAACAACCAAATTAAGATCTTTCTAGCCACCTGGCTTACTCCTTAATAACCTGAAAATCGGTCAAGCTTCCGTCTTGCGCGATCCTCATTTCAATTTCTTTGATGATATACGGGCCTTTTTCAAACTCACCCTTATGCCCGGCCTTGCCCAGATCCAGGGTCAGGATAAAATTATAATCTCCGGGGCCCAATGCTTCCCTCCAGATCCCCTTTAACTTGGCTTTATCTCCAGGCAGGGTATATACGCTGCTGATCGTCCCCCGGCCCAAAACGTTCCCGGTCTTATCCATAATAGCAAAGACCCCCGACATAGTTATATCGGCATTACCGGTATTCTTAAAATCCGCGTTGATCAATAAGGGCGCGTAAGTGGCCGCTTTCTTCAGGAAGATGTTCTCCAGCTCGCCCCGCGTCTCCAGGGTTCCGTCGACCTGGATATAAAAAAGGGTGGCGAACCTGACCGCTAAATTCACTCCGACCGTCTGCTTGGAATCGATAGCCTGCGGCCTGGCCAGCATATTCTCAAAGAATAATACGGCATAATAAGCGCCGCTGGCGCCTTCCGGGACTCTTACCGAATACTTTATCTTCTGGCTGCTTTCGGGAGCCAGGATAAAATCCTGAGGAGAAAAACTTATCCAAGAGGCGCAGGAATGAATAGTCGTTCCCGGAGGCACAAACTCCTTGCCTCCGTCCCCCGCGCTGTAATACCAGTCCTGCACGTATGAACGCAGGGACATGGCCCCATCCGAGGGATTATTTATATTGATCTCTCCCCCCTGCGAATGCCCGGGCTTTATATACAGCCTTATCTTAGACTTGTCGATGCGCGGCATGTCTATCGCGTAACTACTATTGACAGCGCAAAATAATGCCGTAACAATAAAAAATAAAATTTTTTTGTTTCTTTTCCGGTGATCCATATTTAGACAGTTCTTCCTTGATCAATAAGCCGGCCGCTAAGTGATCAGTTACCGGCTTACTTCACCGACATCGTCAGCGTTATCGTCCCTGAATAGGTATCCGGTTTTTGCGATAAAGGGATGGGAGCAAAACCGCCGAATGGCGATGAGCCGCCTACCCCGTAAGGAGGCAGGCTGTAATACACCTGCAGGATCCTGGCCGTAGCATTGCTGTTCTCGCTTGAATATATCAGCTTATTATCCTGCACCGCAGAACCGGGGGTCCCCAGACGGGCTTCCGTGGGCATATCGCCCTGTTTGCTGCTGCCGCCTGTATAAGTCCATAAGTCATCCCTGCTGTAAACCGGGACTAAAGCAAAACTATTGGCCGGTATCGCTCCTCCGCCCGCCGAGGTTAACCCCTGGCAGCTGCTCTTTACCTCATACGGCTTGCCCATTGGATCGGTAAAGACCACCACGCAAAAAGACGTAGGGCTGTAGAAAAAGCCCGCGCTTTTGCCGTTCATTAAATAGGTAAGGGTCCCGAAATCCATCCACTGGACCTGCGATGAGCTGATCCAGGGGTTGTTGGCAGGGTTGCCGTTAGGCAGCCTGAGTATGACTATACTCATGCTCGGCGAAGCATCAGGTATCTCGGCCGTGACCGAAATGACCTGCTCGGTCGCGCACCAGGACAAGTTAACCAGGATCAATAGCGCAGCTGACGCCGCGATCAACGTTCTTATTATCCTCATTCTCATCTACCTCAATTGCCCCACTTTGACTACGTTGCCGTTATCGTCTACCTCCAGATCCGTTTCCAGCACTTTCAGGGGACCCCTCCCCACTCCTACTTCTTCCAAAGATATTCCCAGATCTAAGGTCAATACCAGGTCATAGGTACCCTTGGCCAGTTTGCCCTTCCACTGCGAAGAAACTTTGACTTTATTACCCGGCAAAGTGTAGCGGTTATCAAACTCTCCCCGGCCAAAGACCATGCCCTGCTTATCTACAATATTAAAACTTCCCGCGACAGTAATATCCGCGTTAGCGGTATTGGTAAGATCCGCTTCTATCTTATAGCTTTCCTGCTCGCGCGTTATGCTTAAGTTCTCCACCTTCGCGCTTCTCTCGACAGTCCCCTCCACTTCAACCGAGACCAGGCATCCGACCCTGACCGAAACCGGCACAACAGCCATTGCCTCAGGCGATTCCTTGGCTTCACCCATCAGGGATTCAAAAAAGAGGATAGAATGATAACTCCCCTTGACGTCTTCGGGGATCTTTACCGTATACTGGACGTACTCCTTGGCTGAAGGATTAAGGGATAATTCCGCCGGGGCAAAACTTATCCATTTGGAACAGGACAAGGGTTTTGTTTCCGGCACGAAAAACTCCTTTTCCCCCAATTCATTGGAATAGATCCAATCCAGCGCGTAGACCCTCACCTTCTTGATCTCGTCGGAAGGATTCCTTATTTCGATCTGACCGACAGCGGTTTTCCCCGCCGGCGCTTTTATCCTGATCTTAGCCTGATCAAGCTTGATAATATTGCCGGAGGCGGCAAAGGCCGCGCCCGATAAAAACAACAGATTCCCAACCGTGGCAAAAAGAATCAATAATATTTTTAATTTTTTTATGCTCATTTTCACCTTGTACAGGAACGGGTCGGCCCCTTAGGTCGATTAAAAACCTAAAAGGGGCCTCCCCTTCTGTATCTAAACCCTATTTTTTATATAGGGGCGATGTTCACTGTTACCGTAACTCCGGTATACGTTCCGTTCACCTGATTAGCAGGGATGGGAGCATAGCCCGAATACGGGTTACTGCCATCGCTGTTATAGGGCGGAAAGGCATACTGCGCCTGGATGATCCTGGATGTTCCCGAGGGATCGCTGGAGTACACCTGTTTATTGCTGCTCAATGCCATTGCCTTGGCGCCGATTGAGGCACCTGAAGGCATAGCACCCTGGACCTGATCGACTACTCCGTCACCGTCATAATCCCAGCCGTCTTCTGCCGCGTAAACCGGGATGCAGGCGAAAGAACCTGCCGGCAGAGTATTGCCGCCGTTTGCGAAAGTACCGGCTCCGGTGCTGGTGATCGAATACTGCCTGCCCAAACCATTCGCGTAGAGAAATACCACGAAATGGTCCACTGTCGTCCACTGGGCGCTCTTACCAGGCACCTGAGTAACGGAAAACTTGTCAAATGCCATGGCGCTCACATCATTATCCCAGTCGATATTACTCCACTGGCCACCGGGCATCTTGTAGATCTTAAAATCCATGTCCGGAGTTCCGGCTTGAATAGCAGCCGTAACCGTGATCGCGCCGGTGGTCGTGGCCGCTTGAGTACGCAGAGCGCTGAAACCCACTACTACCGTAACTACCAATAACACCAATAACAACTTCTTCATACTATTCACCTCCTGGTTTAAAAATTTGTTACGTTAACTGCGGAAGTCCCCACACTTATAGGCACCTCCATTACCTTAGGTCTCCCCCTGCCTAAGTTCAGGGTTATAATAAGGATATACTCGCCTTCATTTAAATGCTCTTTGGTTTCAGCTTCGATCCTGCATTCATCCTGCGGAAGGGTAAATATATCGCTGAATTTTCCCCGGGCGTAAACCTCGCCCTTGGGATCGATAATATCAAAAGTGATCCGCGGGGCGATATCGGTATTGCCGATATTCTTAAAATTGCCGGCTATTTTAAAAACGCCGCTGTCCCTGCTGACGGTAAGGCCGCTCAAGCCGGCTTCGCAGGCCAGGGAATCTTTGGCCTCGACCACGAACAGCGCCCCCAGCCTGGCCTTAAGCTTGATGTCAAGCTCAGCGCCGCCTTCGCCGCTCTCGGACATATCCGTTTCAAAGAACATCACCGAGAAATGCCCGCCCTTGGCATCCTGCGGCAGGCGCACGGTATAATTTATCGTCTGCCTGCCGAATGGAGGGATAGTAAATTCCGCCGGGGAGAAATCTATCCACTTGGCGCAGGATAAAGGCATTGTCCCGGGAGGAAAAAATTCCTTGGAGCCGTCGCTGCATGAACTATACCGCCAATCCTCCAGGTATACCCTTATTTTTACTTCCTCCCCGGAAGGATTATCCACCCTTAACCAGCCGCTGGTCGATCCGCCCGGCAAAACCTCAAGCCGCACGTGAGCGGGGTCTAGGCTGACCTTGCCGGCGTAAACCGCTCCCGCGCTGACAAAAGAAAGAACAAAAACCAGAGCTACAATGGCCCTTTTCATCGTCAGGTCGACTGGGGCACTATGGTTATAGTTACCGTCCCCTGATAATCTCCTATAGGCTGGCTCGTGGAGATCGGCTCCCAGCCGGTGACTGTTTCCGTCGGTTGAGCCGGGATGCTATAGTAAAGCCGGATAATGTGGCTTTTGGTGCCGGAAAAAAGAGTGATGCCGGCGCATTTATTTGCCGCTAAACTGGGAGCGCCGCAGGCCTCGCCGGCATCCAGCGCTCCTTGAGGATACAAACCATCCCATTTATCGCCCGCGTTGTAATCCGGGATGACCACAAAGCTCTTGTCCAGATTATGCAGGCCGTCCAAAGTCATAAGGGATGTGGAAGTCTGTTTTATAAAGTAAGACTGGGTCGCGCTGGTGTATAAAAACAAGCAATACCAGATATCGGTAAACAGCCGGCCGGGATACTCAAGAGGATCCAGCTCCTGGAGCCTGCCGAAACTCATCGCCGTCTGGTCGATATCGCCTCCGGTCGGGTCCTCCGGGCCAAGCAGCCGGTGCATATTCCAGGTAAAACTTAAGGTGTCCGAGACCTCGGCATTAATGGTGATATTGGCTTTAGTCTGGCCGCTGGATATCCCCGGACAGGCCCATCCCGCCGCCAAGAAAACAACTGCTAAAAAAATATACGCCGATCTTCTCATCATATTTCTAATAAGGAATACACGAGTGTGGTGGAATAATCTCCGGCCCGCACATCAGGCGGCGGGGTCAATTCGTAAATAGCCTTGAAAGTATCGCTGGAACCGTGTTTGTCTGAAATAAACAGCGTAGTATCCACTTGTTTCCTGATCCCTGTTTTCTGGGGTAATTTAACGCTGCCCTTAGTTCCGTCTAACGGCTCGGTGCGGCAGGTAAAATAATCCCGCTCGATCTCATAACCTTCCTTGTTCATCAGGGCCGAGGCGACTGCCTGGCTGACCTGGTACCTGTTCCCGGTGTTGCTGTTGACCTTTATCGCCACCTCATAGGCCTTGGGCTGCTGCATCGGTTTAAGATCGCGGAATTCTATCCTCCCTCCCAATTCGGGAGTAATGGAAATATCGAATATCCTGGGATTATCCACCTCCAGGCGCAGGGTATCGATCAGCCCGCCGGAGGGTATGCCGTCTCCTTCGAGCACGTATTTAATATTGCCGATGTAAGTGCCGGCCTTCTGGCCGCTTAAATCGCCCAGGCTGTAAGTAAGCACAAAAGTATCTGCCTGGCCCCTTGCCCCCGAGGTATAGACGGTAACCGGCTTAACGGATAAAGTCTGTTCCCGGTTAACGACCTCGCCTTCTTTTGCCTCGCGCCCGATGAAGCTTACGCTTTCAGGATCTAACTCATCCCCCTCGGCAGACATTAATATTTCCGGAAGAAGCTGGGTTATCCGGAATTGTTTTCCCAGTCCGCCGGTTATGTTTATGCCGACATCGGAGAATTTTTTATCCGGATTGGAAGCATCCAAACGGATGACCCCGTCTTTAGATGAAGTGATTATCTCAAACTTAGACTGGGCTTCGATCTGGGCGGCGATATTGAGCACAAAGAGCTTGGACTCCTGAGTGGAATTAACGGGTTCGAGGATAAATTGCAGCCTGCCGCGGTAATAACCGGGCTCCTGGTCAACCGGTACTAACAGGCTGTAAACCAGGATAAAAGAATCGGAAAGGCCGTTCTGGTTGGAGGTATAAAGGACGTATCTGCCGAAGAAAACCGGGGTGTCTGTCTGGACGGAAAGGGTGCCGTATCTGTTACTGCCCTGCCTGGCGTAAACAACCAGGCTTTGCTGAGGCATGCTTATCCCCTGATCATTGGTCAGGGGTTCAGATAACACCTGAGTAAGGCGGTATTGCGCGCCGGTATCATTAGTAATATCTACTACCACCTCTTTGTTGACTCTGCCCGCCTGCAGATCGATATTGCGGTAATTCAGGTCATAACCGCCCTCATAAGGACGGACCCGGATATCCAAGGCCGCGAATACGCAAGTATTATAAAATGCCGTAATAAAAAAGACTGCCAAGAACAAGATCCCGGTAACGCACGATAACTTTTTCTGGTTTTTCATGGTTTTTTGGGTTGTGAGGGGTTAATAAACAAAAAACCGGACTGACCCTTTTTTTAAAAAGCGCAAAGTCAATCCGGCTAGGTACCTCCACCTTGACCGGACAGGTACTTCTTAAATACTTTATAAAAGTATAACATAAATCATCTCTTTGTCAAGGGATAATTGCCGAAAAATCGCGAGGAGTCCCGCGTCGCGGGATCACGAATTACTTGGCCGCTGCAGGCTGTTCTGTTGACGATTCCTTTATAACAATAACTCCCTTGCGCGCGGGCGGGCTGGATACCGGCGCATCAGATACGTCCTTAGATTTGGATGCCGAGGCTGACGGCCGGATCATTTCCCCCGGTTTTACCGGGGTATAAGTAACACCGTTTATGGTAATGCTGGCGATCATATTCTTCCACAACCCCACCCTCCATAAAGTATCAGGCTCATAGACCACGATATAATCAAGAGTTTCACCTAAAAGCTCGCCCTTTACGGCGCGTCCGTCCTTGAGCTGGACAGAAACATTATCAGCGGCCAGACAGGACAAAACCACTGCCAGGCTAAAGAAAGCCGCCGAGATCATGGAAAATATTATTCTTCTCTTCATTTATGTCCCCCCTCTTAAAGGATCCTTCCTAATATATTGCTGAATACCATTTTAAAAGATTGCAGATCGCAGATCGCGCCCCGCTGGATCACCGTGGCCGCGACACCTAAAAAAATAAAAGGAGCGAGCGGAAAATGCTTGTAAATACGCACTAATGAGAGTTCCGGGTTCTTTAAGCCGGCCTCCTGCAGGATCCGCACCTGTTGAGAAGTCAGGCCGTCTGAATAGAATTTCTCAGGCCCGCCACCCTGTCCCTTAAGATACGCGTTGAACTTGACGGCAGATTCTCTCGTAAGCCTTGCTCCGGCTGTAATATCTTTGATCTCGACCTGTTTTTCTTCATTTTTCTCGATGTAAAGCTCGATGACCTGGGTGAATATAAGGATCAGAAGCATAAATCCGGTGAAACTTACGGCCATCCTGCCTAATTGCGCCAGGTACGCCCCGGGGATCCAGAAAATAAGCAGCAGCGTATAAACAAACAGGCCGAAGCTTAACCAATAAAGGACCGAGGCCTTGACCTTACGGATAAAACTGCTGAAAGGGCGGAATAACAGGATGAATAAAATACAGCTCAAGTCGTTGAGGATCGTCAACACCGGGAATGCCCTGATCAGCTCTTTCTTGAAATACTCCAGGTGGACCATCGCTATATTCATCGCCAAAAAAATACACAAAAGCCCCAGAACTACCTTAAAAAAGCCGGCCAGGCCCGCTTTTGGACCCTTGATCTTATCCTTAAGGCCGCAGATCTTAGCAAGTAATTCCCGGTGATGCTGGAAAAAATACCGGATACCGCCCGGGAGCATTATTAAAATACGCGCAAGCGTCTCTAAAAGAACGAACAGCAGCACAAAAATGAAAGCATTTACGAGTATGATAAAAGACGGAAAGAAAAATAAAGGAATGTGCTCGCCGTAATATTCCAGCGGGAGGAGAAAAGAAAAAAGCATATAGAGCTTGGCGTCTCCCGCGGACCACAGGCCGATATACCATATCAGATAAGCGACCAGCCAGGATACGCAGAGGTTCCTGAAAACGTCCCTGAAATAATAAAGTTTAAGCCTGTGGGAAAGCAGCGCGAACAAGAACAGGCAAAGGTATCCGGCCAGGCCAAGCACCAGGCCCCGGATGATCAATTTATTCCGCACCCGGCCGATCTTCGCGTCATCAAAAGACGCTCTTATACCGATAACGGCTATAAGGATCAGAAAGAACGTGTCGGCGCCTGTTAAAAAAAGGATATCAAATAGTCGCATTAACTAGCGGTCCGGTTTTAATGACAAAACGCCAAAGCCGCGCGAATTACCACTGGCCGTGCGAACCGTGCGAACCGTGAGAAGCATGCGATGAATGCGCCCCGTGAGAGCCGTGAGAAGCATGCGAACCGTGAGAAGCATGCGAACTGTGAGAAGCGTGCGATGAATGCGATGTATGCGAAACATGGTTGCCGGTCGCCGGCTGGTTATCAATGTAGTTGCCGTGCTGCGTATGGCCTGCCTGGGCGAACGCGTTCTGCTGGAAAAATGTTTCCGCCGCGCCCAACGCCACCATAATACTGATGCCCAGCCTAAGAGCGTCCTTTTTGGTTATCTTAGCTTCTTCACTGGTCAAGAATACCTTCAGGTCCTTCTTTATCTGGGGAAAATTAGGGTTCTTCATTATTCCTCACCTCCTGTTTGTAGTTCTTCTAACTCCCCGAAAGTATCGGTTTCTGGGTCGTAACTATATTTTTGATATACCTTAAGCTTTTCCGCCTCCCATATAGCGTTGATCTGCTGCTCATTTAATCCGGCCTTCTTCTGGTTTTTGTAAAATTTAGGCCAGGATTCGTCGATCTCCTTCCCGATCACAACCCTTAGGTCGGCTTCCAGCTTTTCTTTCCTGGCTTTTTGCTGTTCTTCCCACTCTGCCGCTTTTATTCTTTCCGCCTTCGCCAGATCTTCATCCCTTTCTTTCTGAAGCGACTCGGGAGTGTCGTAAGACTGCTTACATTTATCCGAAAAATTCTTAGAAGAGAGAGCATCGCCGCAGTCATAAGCCAAATGAACGATCTGCCTCTGCAAGGGCGCGCCTTTTTTGTCAACGCCGGGAGCGAAACTCGATTCCCCCGAAAGAGACCTATAAACGATAATCAGAAGGTTCAGCTCTTCCCTGCTTTTCAGATCTTCCTTCTCTTTATCTGAAAGGGTGTCCAAAACAACCTTATCGCGGTTATAGATATAACCTTCCTGGACGACGGATAAAGCCTCGTTGCATACGGGGCATTGACCGGGATTTGCCATTACTAACCCGTCTTTGGCGCAGCCGTAAAGGACATCAGCGGAAGCGATAGTATTGCCGCCGAAAAAGATCATGACTGTGGCCAGATAGCCGATCATCCCGAGAAAGTTAACCTTGCTCATACTCCCTCCGCTTATCTATTTTAGCGCCCCCACCAGCGATAAGACATAATTAGAGAACTCCCGGACAAATAAAGCCTTTAATTCCTTATCCCTGATATTGTCTATTCCAACGGCAATTCGGCCTTTTTTCTCTTTCCAGGAAAAATTCGCCAGGCCCCGATAATCGCTTATCGCCTTCTTTACCGCTTTTATATTATAAATGCTCCCGTCAAAATTAATAGCTAACATTTCTTTCTCTTTCCGGCGGGCCTTTTCTTCTTCTCCTCCCAGGGAATGGCTATTCCCAACGGGTCATCCTTCCAATCGTCCCCCTGCGCGGCCAGGTATTTTTTGGAATCCTTTTCCAGGTCCGCCAGCGCGGAGCCGGATTTAACGGCAGAGCCCTGAGAAAATACCAGGGCGCTTTTTATTATGTAATCGCGAAGGTCCTTATTTTTTTGCGAAACATTATAACGCAGGGCATTACTGACCAGCGCGTTTTGAAAAACTTCTTTTATCTGACGGGCTGACCTGCCCGCGCCTTCTTTAGGGGTAAGCGTGACCTTGATATCATCAGCCGATCCTGCCTTCTCCAAAAAAACGTAATTATCCGCCAGGAACTGACAGCAGGTAGAGATCACCGCTTCCTTCGGATAGCACGCCGCGTCCAACTTCATTTCGATACTTGTATTTTTGCCCATTTAATCTGTGCCTTTCTTAACCTGATGTTTAATTACAGATGATCCATCCTGACTGAGGCGCGCAGCTGGCTCCTGTGATATAGGTGTCTCCCTGCGCATCCGCAGGCCTGGCCATGCCGCCGGAAGTTCCTACCAGGTAGGGATCGGCGCCATGCGCAGTATCGCAAGGCTCCATGCTCGCCCCTATCCTGCGTACACCAACGCCCGCGATATTAACATCCGCCAGGACCCCTACAACGTGGGTCCCTGCGACCATACATTGCAGCGTCCCGGCGCCATAAGCGACCAGCATTGCCGGCTGTATAGGATACCAATTGGCGCCGTCATAATAATTCAACACGCTGTTGGTAAGCGACTGCGGGTTGGTCCCGAAATAAATACTTCCCACAGTAGGGCCGGCCGGAGACGCGCCTAAATTGATCATGTTCATGACCCCGTCCGCGAGGGCGGCGGGATTATTCCCATTCCCTACCGCGATCCTGTCCGCTTGGAGAAAATTAGTGTCCAGGTTATTGTAACTTCCGTCGGGAGACGGGTAATAAGTAGTAATGGTGATAGTCTCTTGAGCAAAACAAGGAAGGCTTAATACCAGGCCGGCGGACAAAATGATACACGCAATCTTGGGAAATTTAATTCTTCTCATGGCTTATCCCCGTATTTTTTAGATACAATCCAAGCTTACCCGTTAATTAACAAAGGGATACAAATACTTCAAGTTATAGTTCCTCTGGCTAAAGAATAACAAATAATAGGGCTGTTGTCAAGATTTTTAGGGCTTTATTACCGGCTTAAATTCCTTCATTCCGTATAACCTTTTATAGTTCTTCCACACTCCTTCGCAGATGGGGTCGAAAACGCACTTTTTGCAGGATCTCCCTTTAGTTTTATCTCTGGATATCCTTACCTGGCTGATCACGAACCTCCTTCTTCTTCCCTCTTCTTCCAGGCTGGATTCGGCCGGGCCGTCCCTTAATTCTCCGATGTAATGCTCAAAGCCTTCTATTCTATACCTATAGAACAGGCAGGGGGGGATCGAATCAAAGGAGATCTCCGCGTTAAGGGCTTTAGCTGAATCCAGCGCCTCTCTTACGTGCCTCATTATCCGGGAATAGGCGGGCACCATCTGCCTGGCGTAGAGGAACCCCCGCCCTTCCGGCCGGATAAAGTTGAACCTGAACGCCGAAAAACCCATCCGGTAATAAAAAAAGATGATATCCCTTAAATATTTATAATTCCTCTTGTTCACTACGATATTTAAAAATATCGTGTCCTTGATCAACCCCTTGTTCCTGAAATATTGAAGATTACGCAGGCCTTCTATTTTCTCCCTGAAAGACCCTTGGACCGAAGTCAGATAATCTTCGATCCGGGCCTTATGGCTGTGTATCGAGACATAAAAAGAGGTTACGCCGCTATGAATCAACTTTTCCAAGAATGCCCGGTCGCTATAACGCCTGCCGTTACTGACGATAAGTATCCTCTTAAAACCAAGCCGGCGGGCAAAAGAGGCCAATTCGGCTATTTCAGGATAAATAGTCGGCTCTCCTCCCAGAAAACCGAGCGCACGGTATCCCCGCTTGTAATAATCCGCTATTTCTTTTTTCAGAGAAATAAACGAAGAAAACTTCCTTTGCTCGGGAGCTACCCCGACCATACAGAATTTACACCGGTTATTACAAATAAACCCCAGATTGATCTCCGCCCTTTTATTTTTCATAGAGTATCCTGCGGATGATCGGGGCCTTGTCGATGAATACAGGGTAGAGCTCTTTCGAAGAATAATACACGTCCTTATGAAAAAGCCCGGGGCAGATGGTTTTCAACGAACAAAAATCGCAGCATTCGCCTTTAGAGTAACCCCACTTATTCAACCAATCCTTCTCCTCTAAAATACCCCGCTTATCCAGGAAATACGTAGAGCGGTCTTCCTGCTTTACTATTTTTCTGGTCTCAGCGGCAGTATGCTCAAAACCGTTAAGATAACACAGCGGTATCCTTTCCACACGGAAGGTCCTCCCCTGTCCGGTCAAATAAACCATGGCCTGGTACAGGCTCCATTCCATCTGGTTCAAGGTAGGGCGGGTATCCTTGTTCCTCCTGGCCCTGGTCGTGGAAGGATCAAGGTTATTCCAGACAAAATGGCGCACGAACGGGAATTTTTCCACAAAGAACTTCACGTTCTCCAGCAGATGGCCGGCGTTATAATGGTTGATCACCATATTCAGATCGACGGTTATCCCTCCGATCCGGCCTAAATTCTCCAACGCCTTTAACGCGTTCTTCAAAGAACCCGGAGTACGGGTCAGAAAATCATGGACTTCCTCCCTTACCGAATATATGGATATATGCAGGTGCCGCAGTCCCAGGTCTATCAATGACCTGGTGTACTCCGGATCCGCCAGTTTCTGCCCGTTGCTGACGATGCGAAAATGCACCTTTTTCTGCCCGGCATACTTCATAAAATCCATCAGATGCGGGGAAAGCGTCGGCTCTCCTCCGGTAAAAAATATGCCGTCACAACCCCTCTTGACATAATAATCGATCATTTTCTTGCCCGCCTCCAAAGAAAGCATATTCTCATTCGGAGGGTTGGAACAAAAACGGCAGCGTTGGTTACATTTCCTGGTTACCTGTATATAGTATAAATTGGCCATTGTCCCCCGCTGATCAAGATCCGGTTATTTTACGGGCTTTAACACTTTAAATCCGTGCTCACGGATGTAATTAACCTGCATACCCGCGCAGGCCTTATTATGCCGGCAAGCGCGGCATCTTACGCTCTTGACAAAATAACGCTCGTTAATAAAAAAATCCACAAAGGTATCCAGATCAAAACTGCTCCAGGAATAAACCCCCGCAGCCCGGGCTTTTACGCGCAGGCAGGGCGGATACGGCCGGCCGGGCAGGCTGCCAGATTCTTTAACCTGAATCAAATCATGACAGAGATCTTTAAGGAAGCAATGCCGGCACCTGACTCCGTAGCAATTCATCATTACCCCATTATTAAGGTAATCCTCCAACATGTCTCTGCGGCCGCGGATCTCGTCCTTAAGCTTAAATGGATGCTGGATCAATTCTTCAAATCCTTCAAGATAAACGGCAGGCAGCCTATTAGTCCAGAGGTAGATCCAGGGAAATTCTTGCTGAAGAGCGAAAGCCCGGTGCAGATACGTTAGATTGCGGCTGGGGTCATAAAAAACCCTGGCCCGGTTTTTCCATCCCGCGCCGAAAGGGACCAGCTGCAACAGATCGAACTCGCTCACTCCCAGGTTAATATAATATCTTATTATATCTTCCAGATATTTATAATTGATCTTATTTATTACGATGTCAATATTGACGATCAGCCCTTTTATCTTTAAGGCATTCATCAGGCCGGTCAAGGCCTGCTCAAAGGAACCTTTGATCTGCGACTGATCCTCATAAAGCTTCTTATTGTGGCCATGCATGGAAAAAGTGGTTTCAGTCAATCCGCTGGCTACCGCTTCCTGCAAAAACTTTTTATAGGCGAACATCCTTCCGTTACTGACCGTCTGAATGCCCTTATAGCCCATAGCGCTGGCGGCTTTGAGGATCTTTAGGTAATCCGGATGGAGCGTGGGTTCTCCGCCGCTTAAGATCAATTTACGTATACCCTGCCTGCGCCCCTCCCTAAGCTGGCGCGTGATCGCGGCGAAATCGATGAATAAACCGTCATGAGATTCTTTGTCCAGGCAGAAAATACAATTGTTATTACAAAACCGGGTCAGGCGCAGCCAATATTTGTGCGTTTGTCCCACCTTATTCCTGTTCTTTAGCCTTTCCTTATTCATTTTGCCGCCAACCTCTTTCTTCATCCGAAATTAACTGACAACCGGGCTCATTTCCTGACCGGTTCCAACTCCGCGTCTTTGAACATATCGTAGTAAGCCTCAAACACTCCCCCGCATACATCCTTGTAGAGGCACTCCGCGCATTTGGCAACTTTTATCCGCCTCCGGGCGGGAAAATAGGCCTTCTCCTGCCTGATAAATAATTTCCTTTTCTGCCGCGCCTGTTCGATATTCAGCCTGGAGTCCCAGAAAAAATCGTTGGAATGCGCGGCGTGTTCTCCCAGCACGCAGGCCGGGATCCCAAAAAACCTGATGATCATATTGCCGCGTTTAGCCAGGTTTACCAGCGCAGAGACCGTCTTTCTGATATCACCCAGCCTTACCGCCAGCTGCTTATAATTCTCCAGGCCTCTGCCTTCAGGGGCAAGGTTGGATAAAAGGGCCTGCTTTACCTTCCGGGAGATCAAAAACTCCAGTATGCCTTTAAGATGAGGAAAATTATATTTAGTGACCACGGTATTGCTAAATAACGGAGTCTCTGCCTTAGATACGTTATCCATCGCTTTTTTCAGGTCTTTAAAACTTCCCTTATTGCCGGTATGAAGATCATGCAGCTTCGCGGTATCGCCGTGCACGGAGAAACAGATCTCATTAATAAAGGGAAGCGCCTTGCGGCAGAACTCTTGGTCGGAGAACCCTGCTCCGTTAGTACCGATGTAAACCTTATACCCCAGCCTTCCGGCTTCTTTTGTCAACGCGGGCAAAAACTCAAGGAGGGAAGGCTCGCCTCCCGTAAAATTCACGCTTTTGAAATGCTTTCTTTTCTTTTTCAGGATATTTATTATCTGTTCATACTTCAAAGGATGCCCCTTGAATGCCGCGATCGCGTCGGAGGAGCTGCAAAAAATACAATTATTTACGCACGTGTAGGAAACGTGAAAATCTATATGTTCCATAATAATTCCTAACCCTTAAGGATAGTCCTTAACCTGTCTTCCTCGATATGGCGCAGCTTCCCGGCGTCCTTCCTGCCGCAGGAGAGGATATCATCCGCCAGAGAAGAGAATACCCGAATGATATTTGAAGCGGGGTATTCTTGAGCCGCAGTCTTATTCAGGTGTTCTGCCGCGGCGATCTCTTTGCTCCGGGGTATCCGGGCCAATATCCGCGTGTTTAGTTTCCCGGCGAAATTATTGACGTGTTTTACATCCGCGCCGTTATCGCGAAGGTTAAGGATCAATCCGCCCAAATAGGCCCCATTATACGCGTAATGGGTCACCGCCTGCGCGATATTATTTGCCGCGTACAGGGAAGCTAATTCCTCCGATATTACGATAAAAACTTTATCCGCGAAACCCGCCCTTAAAGGAGCCGCGAACCCGCCGCAAACCACATCCCCCAGGGCGTCAAATATGACTACATCGTATTTACCACGCTCGATTATGCCCGTATTCCCTAATATTTCGAACATCAGCGATATGCCCCTGCCGGCGCAGCCGACACCGGGTTTGGGTCCGCCGCATTCGATACAATCAACGTTGCGCGCTCCCGTAAATACAATATCTTCCCTCGCGACGCCGGAGAGATTCTTGCCGGCTACGGCTTCCATTACGGTAGCGATCTTCCTGCCCCTGCCCAAGATCTGCCTGGTGGAATCATGTTTAGGATCGCATCCTATCTGCAGAACCTTTAAGCCGCGCTTGGCATATAGAATGCTCAAGTTACCGGCGATCATGCTCTTGCCTATACCGCCTTTTCCGTATATAACGATCTTGCTGGTTTTACCCACTTAAGATAACCTCTATTTACAGAAAGCGTTGGTTAAACGGTTAAGAAAATTAATATATCCGCGCGCGCCCAGAAAAGGGCTTTCCGTCAAACAGTGGTAATAAAAAGACGGAAACCCCAGCTCAACATAAGGCTTGCGGTTATCTTTTGACCTAAGCAAGTTAAAAATATAGCTGTTCCCCACGAACATATCCGTTCTTGAAGTATCCAGATCATAAGCCTCTTTAAATAGGGGCGCGTAAAGAGTATTGGACCCGGCGCAGGCATCCGGCGCAAGATCCCGATCTGCCTTGCGGCTTGCGAAAATTATCGCGTGATCCACTTGTGCGCCTAATTCTGTCAATATCCCGGCAAAAGCGGAGGCCAAATAAGGATCGCCTGAAAAAGCGAACCTCCTGCCTGTAAAATATTTGGATACCAGCAACCTGCTTAAAGGGACGACCTTACGCAGTTCATCTCCTAAATATACCCCGGCCTGGCGCTTCCTGCCGCAATGAGCCCCGACCGCGTTAATCCAGCGCCGCGTATTCTCCAACCCAAAAGGCAAATCCAGTTCAAGCAGGTCCGCGCCGGTGCGGCGGGAGATCTCCCTGGCCGCGCGCCTGCCGTAAGGAAAGGATATGATCGTTCCGGCTTTTTCGATATCGCGTAAACTGCTAAAAAGGCATCCGCTTAACCAGACCGATACCAGGTTTAGAGATAATCCCTTAAGCATCCTTCCCAGCTCTTTTATATTGGCGGTGTGATCGCCTTCATTACGGTCGAATAAATAACCGGCGATCGCTACATTATTGCGTTGCTTTAAATCCCTCCTCAGATCCAATTTACCCGCGATAGCCAGCAAGGTCTCATCATAACCATCCAGCCAGTCTCCCCGCAGGCTTCCCGCCTGAGTCTCGATCAAGGAAGCCTTCAGATACTTCTGGACTTTCCTGGCTATGTTGTCATATTGCATTCCCGTTATGAACGCCATAGGTATGGAAGCCAGAAGTATCGCGGAACAATCTTTTTCCCTGCCGACCTTGCGCAGCAGATGGGCGATATGATCGCTCCTATCCCGTATTATATTCTGGCCGCCCCCGACGCTGGTGCAGCAGATCCTGTGGTTGGAGCCGTTGCGGATCAGGTCGGAAAAAAAGTCGTGGGTCGCATACAAAGAGCAGGCCCGGTCATAACCGCACTGCGGAGCGTCCAACAATAAATACGCGTCCGGTATGGCATTTACAACCAGAAAGATCCCATCTAAATAGGTATGGTCAAACCTTCCCTGCAGTTCCGGCAGGTTTTCTATATTGTTTTTTTTCATATTCACTCTATGGCTATGGGATACGGCTTTAATTTGCCGTATTCCTTATATCTTTTAAAAAAAGATACCCGGCAAAGCCGCAATAATTCTTCCAATGTCCTGACCGCCCCTTCAATGCCTCTTTCAAAGATGAATAACGAAAAAGCGCTCTTGCCATTCGAGATTATCCTGGCATCCTCACGGATATCCGAATAGATACAATCGCCGCCTTCCCCGGCGATCCATTTCTCCAGGCCCTGCTTATCGTTCAATAGTTCTACCTTATGCCTGCCCTTATGCTCGAACAAGTCCATTATTTGTTTTTTATTCTCTTCAAAGTCTTCGGATGAAGTAAATAGTATGTTCAGCCCGAAACCCATTTCCTCCAGGCACTTAAGAAGCGGTATGCCGAAAGGATATTTCTCCGGGCTCACCAGGAGCGCCGCGTCCTCATCCCCGACAACCAGCCCCAGCCTGAACTTGCGCGCCTCCCTGACCAGCTTATCCCATTGCGCAAATTTACGGTTATAATAATCCTTCCAGGTCTTATTTTTACCGGCCCTGATCTTAAAAAAGCCCGCGATAGACCTGATCCAGGCCGTCGAGCGTTTCATCCCGTAAGGGGCAGACGGCTCAACCGAGTCAATCCCTGTTTTCCCGAAAACCCGGCGGTAGGCCTTACTATATATTTCCACGGGGTTTAAAACCTGGAGCCTGGCGTTATAATACGACCCTAAAGAACACAGGTCCACCTCCGGTAAAAAAACCATATTCAGCTCTATCCCGAAAAAGTTTCTCAATAGCCCGGTTAATTCTTCCAAAGCGTAATCTTTCTCAAAGCCGACCAGATTTACCCTCTTACCGTGCCCTTTGCGGCGCTTTTCATCGGCCAGATAACCCGATAATAAATTCAGGACCAGCTCCTGCCCCCAGGCGCAGCCTATATTCTGGTCGCAGACGATACGCGCGCCGTTCTTCCGGTTAATTCTTTTTACCAGAGAATCCAGGTCGCTGCCGATGACTTTGCTTATACAGGAACAAAGGACAAAAACCGGGAAACCCTTCCTCTCCCGGGTGACCTTATCCAGGAAATTATATATTTTTTCATCTCCTCCCAGGATAACATCTTCATTTTTCAGCTCAATTGCCCCGTAACAGGACATTATATCCTTAAACAGCCGGCCGCTCCTTATCCGGGCGTCAAGTTGTCCCCGGTCATTACGGAATATGTGTTCGGCTATGGGCACGTACCTGCCGTAAGTATTGAACATAAAGAACGAATCAAAGAAGTTAAATGGATAATACATATTATTGCACTCAACGTCGCCGCACCTCAAAGACATACTTTTATTTCCGCTGAGTTTGACCTGGGTGATCCGGTCAAGCAGGCTGCGGCTGAACATAAAGGTATGCCCCATCCGTCTATCGCCCCATTCATCAAACAAGCCGCAATTCCCCGGCGCCTTTCCGGGAAGATCCTCCGGCTGGATGCGTTTTTTTAAAAAACGGTTCCTGTCGTTATAGGCGATACCAAAGAGGACGTGCGGTTTTATCCTGCCTAAATTCTTGGCCAGGCAGGATAATGTTTTTGCCGCCTCCGACTTTAACGCGCTTTCCCTGGAGAGGATGACAAAGCCGTTCGGCAGGGCAGCGCAGCGGTATTTCTCATATAACCTTTTTTTATCTTTCTGATAATGCCCGACGGCAGCCAGAAAGTATTCTTTAGTTTGCCTGTCAAACAGCCGTATTTTAAAAAAGTCATGCTCCCAGAATAAAGCGTCCAGCAAGACAGGGCTGTCCGGGGATAAGCCCATCAGCTTCCTGAAGAAATCCTTCGTCAAATCTCCGCAGGCAAAGCTGCGGTCATAAAACCAGCGTCCGGAATAGGCTGAAACTCCGCCGCATTTGAATTTACTGTCATCGGCCTGTTTTTCAAAAGGAACAGGTTTTTGTCCTTTAGCCATCAACGCGCCCCATATAGGATATCCCCGAGGGCTTCTTCGCCGATATACCGCAATTTACGGCTGGAAGTTTTTTTACACTCCAGGATATCTTTTGCCAGGCCCGAGAATATCCGGGCCACGTCCGAAGAAGGATAAGCTTCCACGGCCGTATTATTCCTGTGCTCGGCATCAGTTATCTTTTTGCTGCGGGGGATCTTCGCCAGGATATCGGCGTTCAACTTTTTGGCGAACCTGCTGACATGTTTTAAGTCCGCGTTGTTATCGCGCAGGTTAAGGATCAACCCTCCGAGATAAATGCCGTTATTTTTGTAATGCAGGACCGCCTGCGCGATGTTATTCGCCGCGTACAGGGACGCCAGTTCCTCCGAGATGGCGATAAAGACCTTCTCCGCGAAATTAAGCTTTAAGGGGGCCGCGAACCCTCCGCAGACAACGTCGCCTAAAATATCAAACACGATCACGTCATATTCGCCGCCGTTGATGACCCCGGCGTCGCTTAATATTTCGGACATCAGCAATATCCCCCTGCCCGCGCAGCCGACGCCCGGTTTGGGCCCGCCGCACTCGATACAGTCGATGTTATTTTTTCCTTTCATGATAAGGGAGGCTACGTCGTTCCCGGTCAGGTTAACCGGGCTCTTTTTGGCCACGATATCCATGACCGTCCTTATTTTCTGCCTTTCCCCCAGAAGCCGGATCGTCGAATCATGTTTCGGGTCGCACCCGATCTGCAGCACCTTCAGGCCC
>JAQTUY010000113.1 GCA_028707105.1 Candidatus Omnitrophota bacterium
GCGTAAAACGCAATACGGGTTCACGTTCATAGAGCTTCTTATCAGTTTGGCGGTTATGGCGATAGCTTTCCTGCCGCTGATGCGCATGTTCACCGGCGGCCTGGAACAGGTTTATACAATAGGCGATATGGATACCGCGCGTTATCTCGGCAAAGAAGGGATGGAGAAACTGCGGAATCTGAATTATACCAAAGCTCAGATCCGCGATATAGGCGACCTTTGGGAGCCCGGGTTAAACAAACCGCCCCTGGAAATAAACGGCCGTAAATGGCGTATCCTGCGCAAGGTGTTGAAAGAAACTGACCCGCTTGAGGTGAGGATCCTTGTCTACAGGGAACCCAGGCTTGCTGATTCCAGGCCTATCGTAGAATTAGTGACCCTTATTGAGGATTTAGAATGGACCGCCGGGGATTAACATTAATTGAGCTCCTGATCGCAATTACCATATCGGCCATACTTGCCGGCACGACCGTCCTGATGCTTAAAAGCAGCCTGGACGCCTATACCTTCAGCCAGGACGAGGCTTTTACCCAGAAGATTCTTGATGAGACGCTGGCGCAGTTAAGCAGCGGGACATATAACACCTGGGGCATTCAGGACGCGGTGGAGATAACTGAAGCCAGGGTGGATGCGTTCTCATTTATGCCCTTATGGGTCGATAGTTCACACAGGATCGCCAGTATGGCTACCGGCGAGCAGGAATTTGTATTGAACCGGCCGTTCAAAGCCGGCGCTCCCTTGCCCATATTTGAGTTTAAGAGAAGCGGCAGCGGAGAATTTGGCACGGCAGCGATTAAGTTTTTTCTTGCCGAGAATAATACGCAAGGCGTATCATCCCCGGATAGGGTCATCCTGGCAGAGCCCCTGCCTTCAGACGCCAGCTTAATAAATATCATATTCCATCCGGACAGCGGCTCTTTCTCCGATACGGTAATGAAGATCAGCTGGTCCGCGCAAAAGTCCGCATTTATACGGCAGTACGGCGGCAGGACCGACATAATCCCTCCTAAGGTATATAAGGAATTCAAATTGAATAATGCCGCCTTCCAGTATTACGATAACAATAATACCGAGATCCTTCCGGCCTCTTCGTCCGGCGCCGTGGCGCAGGATTCCCTGAGCAGTATTACCGCGATAAAGATAAATCTTTATATTACGCCTTCAAATGCCGAGCGGGGCAAGACCCGGCAGGCGTCTTCTTTTGTGAACTTGCGCAATACCCGCAGTTTCGGCAGCGGAATACTTTTGCGCGCGGGTACACGCGTAAAAATACCCGATTCTGAGCATATCCGGACCTTAAGCGTAGGCAATATCATAGGCGTCCAAGAAGGAGATATCATCCAGTTCCAGGCAGAAGGGGAAAAGGGAGGGATCTGGCAGGTCACTTTACATTTGGGGATCAAAGATGAGCTTTCGGTTATTAAACAATATACGATTGAATACCCTCTCGGAACGGCCGTTTATTCCGAGACCACGAATCTGACAACGGACTTACCGATGAACCTCTTGAACCTGGGCAATAGCCGTTTTGATTATGATCTTGACAAAGGGATAGATAATACGGTGAACCTGGGAGGCAACGTAATTTTTGTGGTCACCAGGATGGACTGCGCGGGCGCGGCCCTGTTTGTACGGCCTTAAACCTTAACTTGACACTTTAAATTTTATAACCTATAATAAAACCAACAAGTTGTCAGAAAATAAAATAGATTAAATGGGCGCTCTGCGCGCGCGGCACTTAGCCCAAATCGGAATTGGGCCGGTGTTTTTCTTGCGGCGGAGTGTCATCCCGGTGGATAAGGAGAGATGATATGGCAAGGATAATGGTTACTGACGATGCTATTTTTATGCGCCAGATGCTCAGCAATATATTAAAAGCCGAAGGTTACGAGATCTGCGGAGAAGCGTCTAACGCCAAAGAGGCGGTGGAAAAATACCAGCAGTTAAAACCCGACCTTGTCACCATGGATATTGTCATGCCGATGATGGAGGAACTTGACGGCATCGGAGCGGTAAAAGAGATACTAAAGTTCGATCCCGGAGCGAAGATCCTTATTATTTCCGTCATGGGCCAGGAATCCCTGGTTACCAAAGCCCTTGATGCCGGCGCGAAAGATTTTATTATCAAGCCCTTTAAATCCGAGAGGGTCATCGAGGTAGTAAAGGGTATCCTAAAGTAGTTATAAACAGCCCCTTCTTTAGCCACCGCCGCCATTATGCAGGAGAATTATCGAGAGTTATTCATCACCGAGTCAGCCGAATACTTAAAAAGTATAAGCCAGGACCTGATTGTCCTCGAGCAAAACCCCGCCGATAACGAAGCGATCAATAATATATTCCGCGCCGCTCATTCCATGAAAGGGATGGCGGCATCCTTAGGGCTGGATAAGCTTGCCGGCCTTTCGCATCATCTGGAAGACGTTCTTGACGGCTTAAGAAGCGCTAAGCTTAAAGTAACGCCTGAGCTGATGAACATCCTGTTTTCCTGCCTGGACATCATGCAGACATTGGTCGATGAAGTACAGACCAAACAAGATACCAACGTAGATATCAATCCCTACATTGAAGCCTTGAATCAGTTTCTTTCCGGCGAGGGGCCAAGCGGCGCGCCGGCCCGGGCCGAGGAAGCTGAGACGGATTCCGTGGATTTTACGGAAATAGAGCGTCAGGTTATCAAGAACGCCAAGGATAACGGTTACAGCACCTACTACATAAAGATATCCATCGCCAGGGATTGTATGCTCAAGCCCGCCAGGGTATTTATTGTCATGAGCCATCTGGATAAGATGGGCGAGATAATAAAATCCAACCCCCCGGCCGAAGACCTTGAGCTCGGTAAGTTCGGCAATTCTTTTATCATCGTGCTTATTACTAAAGAACCTGCCCAGGCTGTCCAGCAGGAGTTATTCACTATATCGGAAGTAGACGACGTGAGGCTCGGCGAGGTCGATGCCTCCGCGCCCCTGCAGCCTAAAAGCGCCCCGGCAGCTCCGGCAGGCGCCAGCGCCCCCCAGGCCGTTTCATATATCAAGAAGATCCAGAGCATGAGGATCTCTGTAGACAGGCTGGATAAGATCATGAATCTGACCGGGGAACTTATAACCGCCAAAACCCGCCTGAACGAGATAGTCCAGTCCCATAAAATAGAGCCGCTTCAGGATGCCATGTTTTTCGTTGAACGCCTTATTTCCAACCTGCAGGATGAGGTGATGCAGACCAGGCTTTTGCCTATCGCTTACGTCCTGGATACTTTTCCCAGGATGGTCAGGGACCTGGCGCTTAAGGAGAACAAGGATATTGCTTTTGAAGTATCGGGAAGCGAGATAGAATTAGACCGGCTTATCCTTGATGAACTGGGGGAATTACTGACCCATCTCCTAAGGAATGCCGTCGACCACGGTATTGAGAGCGCAGAGGAACGTTCGCGCCTCAAGAAAGATCCTCAGGCCAGGATAATGTTGAGAGTTTCCCGCGAGAGAGGCAAGATCTTTATTGAAATATCCGATGACGGCAGAGGGGTTTCATTCGAGGCGGTGCGCAGGATCGCGTTAGAGAGGGGGCTGATCACCCAGGAAGAAGCCTCTCATCTTGATGAGAAAGCGGTCCTTGATCTATTGACCCTGCCCGGGTTCTCTACTAAAGAGAAAGCTACGGCTTTATCGGGCAGAGGGGTAGGCCTGGATGTGGTGAAAGCTAAGGCTGAAGCGCTGGGAGGCAGGCTTGATTTCGAGACTAAAGAAGGAGTAGGCAGCCGTTTTATCCTGATGCTGCCTCTTACTGTCGCTATTATCAAAGCTCTTATGGTTAAGGTCTTGGGGCAGACTTATCTCATACCGCTTGTAAATGTCAGGGAAATAGTCAAAATATCGCCGGTTGATATCAAACCGGTGCAAAATTTTGAGATGGTCAGGATAAGGGACGAAGTCATTCCCGTTATCAGGCTGAATAAAGAGCTTTATCCCGGGCAGGAAAGCCCGCCCGCCCCCAAGAAGCTAACGATGGTGATAATTGAGACCAAGTCTAAAGGCGCGGGCGTGATAGTGGATGAAGTCCTTGGGGAACAGGAAATAGTGGTGAAGCCGTTGGGCGTGCCCTTAAAGAGGATAAAAGGTATTACGGCCGCCACCGTTATGGGTAACGGCAAAGTGGCGCTAATACTGGATGTAATAGGACTAAGATGATATGAACGCGGATATTTTTGCTTTAGATATAGGGACCAGGAAGGTGATGGGATTGATTGCGCGCCAGGTCGACGGGCGCCTGGAGATAGTGGATGTTGAGACAGTCGAGCATCCCAGCCGGCCGATGTATGACGGAATGATCCATAATATTGATGAGGTCGTATCTATCGTTAAACAGATAAAAAACGCCCTGGAATCCCGGATAAACAAAAAGCTGGATAAGGTGGGGGTGGCGGTGGCCGGCCGTAATCTGGTCACCTTTGTGAGTAAGGCCGAGAAAGACCTGATGTCGGAGCAGGAGATCACCGCTTCGATAATCCGCGACCTTGAATTAGAGGCTGTGGATAAGATAAGCGCGCAGTCGCACCAGAAATTATCTAACCTTCATTGCGTGGGATACAGCCCGGTCTATTACGAATTAGACGGGACGCGCGTTTTGAATCTTATGGGCCATAAGGGCAGGAAGGCCGGGCTCGAGGTGATCGTCACCTTTTTGCCGCGCATGGTCCTGGAAAGCATGTTTACCGTCCTGGAAAGGGCGGGCCTGGAACTTATTAATATCACCCTTGAGCCTATTGCCGCTATCAATGCTATTGTCCCCGAAGATATGCGCCACTTAAACCTTTTGTTGGTCGATGTCGGGGCCGGGACTTCAGACCTGGCTATTACCAAAGACAGCCTGGTTTTTGCCTATGGTATGGTGCCTGAAGCGGGCGATGAGATAAGCGAAGCCATCTGCCAGGCGTTACTTACCGATTTTAGTACCGCCGAACGCATCAAACGGTCGCTTGAGGCGCTTGAAGAGATAGAATACGAGGATATCTGGGGCAAGAAACATTCAACGACGGCAAGCCGGGTAAAAGAAACGCTGCTGCCCAGGGTCGAGTCTCTGGCCGCTAATATTGCCAAGAGGGCGCGGGAATTAAATCCTGACGCCCCCCTGCACGCGGTGATCGGGGTCGGCGGGGGAAGCTTGACCTACAGGCTTATGCCGCAATTAGCCTCGAGCCTGAACCTGGATAATAACCGGGTGGGGATACGCCTGCCTAAAGCGGTTAAGAATATCCAGGATAAAACAGGCAAGCTTACCGGGCCGGAAAGCGTAACGCCGCTGGGGATCGCTAT
>JAQTUY010000114.1 GCA_028707105.1 Candidatus Omnitrophota bacterium
CGGGTATCCATAAGGCTGCGCGGGCGATCATGACCACGGATACTTTTCCTAAGCTGGCTAGCGCGGAATTTACCTGCGGCGGCAAGAAGATCACGGTTACGGGAATGACCAAAGGCGCGGGGATGATCGCTCCGAACATGGCGACGATGCTTTGTTTTATTATGACCGATGCCCGGATAGAAAGCGGCGCGCTAAAAGCGGGGCTGCGCGCGGCGGTAAATGCGTCTTTTAATTGTATTACCATTGACGGCTGTATGAGCACTAACGATATGGTGCTGGCGATGGCTAACGGATGCGCGGAAAATCCGGCGATCAAAGCCGGGAGCGCCGGCTTTAAAAAATTTCAGCACGCCTTAAGCAGCGTATGCCTTTTGTTGGCAAAGATGATGGTTATCGACGGAGAAGGCGCGACTAAGTTTATTGAGATCAGGGTCAAAGGCGCCCGCAATGACGCTCAGGCTAAGAAAGCGGCCCTGGCTGTTGCAAATTCCAACCTTGTCAAAACCGCCATATACGGAGAGAATCCTAATTGGGGCCGGATAGTCTGCGCCATCGGCGCGAGCGGTGTTGAAGTCAAAGAAGAAACTTTAAAAGTCAAATTCAGCCCCCTGGTTAAAAAGGATATTTTTATAGAAGCTGATTTAAATATCGGTAAGGGAGAAGCGGTTACTTATACTTCGGATCTGACCCCGGAGTATATTAAAATTAACGCCGAATATAATTAAAAGAGGCGGGTGAGAATGGAAGAAGCGATCAGAAAAGCGGATGTACTGATAGAAGCGCTGCCTTATATCAAGAAGTTCCACCGTAAGATATTCATCATCAAATACGGCGGTAGCATTCTTGGCGACGATACCATCCGGCATTCTGTATTAGAGGATATTGTTTTTTTAAGCTATATGGGAATAAAGCCTATCCTGGTGCACGGCGGCGGGCCTAATATCAGCGAAAGGATGCGCACGTCGGGTAAGAAAACGGAATTCGTCAACGGTATGCGCGTAACTGATGAAGAGACTTTGAATATCGTCAAAGAAGAGTTGGGGAAGCTCAGTGACGTTATCGCGGGGGATATTAAAGAATTAGGCGGCCGCGCGGTCAGGCTTAACGGCGAGGACAACCGCTTGATCCAGGCGCAGAAAAAACAGTCCGAGGTAGACTTAGGGCTTGTGGGAGACATCGTAGGTATTAATAACGAGGCTATTCTTGACGAATTAAAGGGCGAGACTATCGCCGTTATCTGCCCAATGGGCAGGGGCCAGGATAAGAAGATCTATAATGTCAATGCCGATGAAGCCGCTTCGGATGTTGCTGCCAGCTTAGGAGCGGAAAAACTAGTCGTGCTTACGGACGTTAAAGGAATAATGCGCAATCCTCAGGACGCGGAGTCATTCTTATCCACCTTGACGATCGATGAGGCGCGCAGCCTGATAAACGATAATGTCATCCAAAAGGGTATGATCCCGAAGGTCGAGGCGTGTATCAACGCTTTGGAGAAGGACGTTAAAAAAACACATATTATCGATGCCCGGACCCCGCATGGATTGCTGCTGGAAATCTTTACGGATAAGGGTATCGGGACCGAGATCATAAAATGAAAGCAGAAGAAATATTCGATACTTATAATAACGGCATAATGTCGACCTATACCCGTTTTCCTTTGATATTCGTCAAGGGAAAAGGGAGTTATTTATGGGATATCCACGGTAAGAAATACCTGGATTTTTTCCCGGGTTGGGGGGTGGGCAGCCTTGGGCATTGTCATCCCAAGGTCATGGCCGCGGTGCGCGACCAGGTATCCAAGCTCATATTTATCGCCAACAATTATTATCATCCCGGCCAGGCTAACCTTGCTAAAGAGTTAAATCTGCGGGGGTTTGATTCGAAGATCTTCTTTTGTAATTCCGGGGCCGAGGCCAGTGAAGGCGCTATAAAGTTCTGCCGTAAGTTCGGTAAGGGCCGTTACGAGATCATTACTTTTGAGAATTCATTCCACGGCCGCACCCTGGCCGCTTTAGCCGCGACGGGGCAAAAGAAATACCAGGCTGGCTTTGAACCTATCCCTGAAGGGTTTAAGACCGCGGTCTTAAATGATCTTAAGAGCGTGGAGAACGCGCTTTCGGATAAGACCGTGGCGGTCATGCTGGAGTTGATACAAGGCGAGGGCGGCATCAATATCGCGGATAAGCAATTCGTGTCGGCGCTGAGGAAACTTTGCGATGAGAAAAATATGCTTCTTATCGCGGATGAAGTCCAGACCGGCATAGGCCGCACCGGAAAGATGTTCGCCTATCAGCATTATGGGATCACGCCTGATATTATGACCCTGGCTAAAGGATTAGGCGGGGGTTTGCCTATCGGGGTTATGGCGGTGAAAAGGCAGATCGCCGATACTTTACAGCCGGGAATGCATGCCTCGACCTTCGGCGGGAGCCCGCTGGTATGCAAAGCGGCGCTGGCAGTATTAAAAACTATCCAGAAAGAGAATCTTTTACATAATGTAAATAGCCTGGGCGAATATTTACGCGGTCAATTGAATGAAATGAAAAAGAAATATCCCGCGATCATAAAAGAAGTGCGGGGCATTGGTTTGATGGTCGGCGTGGAATTGAATATTCCCGGCAAGCAGATCGTTGAGGAATGTATCAAGAAGTCCTTGTTGATCAATTGTACCCATGACGTGGTGCTACGTTTGATGCCGGCCCTGACCGTCAGCAAAAAAGAAGTCGATAAAGCGCTTGGCGTATTGGATGGCGTATTAGCTTCACGCTAGGCGCACGTTAAAACCTATAATAAGGCGGAGAATTATGAAGAAAGACCTGATTGCTATAAAAGACCTGACTGCGCCGGAGATAGAAGATATCTTGACGTTGACCGACCGGTTAAAATCCGACAGCGCCTCTTTTAACCAGGCGCTTAAGGGTAAGACTATCGCCCTGGTTTTCCAGAAGCCGTCCAACAGGACGCGGGTTTCTTTTGAGGTCGGGATGTATCAGCTCGGCGGGCTGGCGTTGTATCTTGGCCCTAATGAGATAAACTTGGGAGTGCGCGAGTCTATCCATGACGTGGCAAAAACATTGAGCCGCTATGTCAACGGCATCGTCCTGCGGACTTTTGAGCACCAGAATGTGCTGGAGATGGCCAGGCATGCCGGTATCCCGATCATAAACGGTTTATCGGATCTTTTGCATCCCTGCCAGGCGCTGGCGGATATTTATACCGTTAAGGAAAAGCTCGGTAGTTTAAAGGGCCGAAAGCTTGCTTATATCGGAGACGGCAATAACGTGTGCCATTCTTTATTGTATGCCTGCGGCAAGATGGGTATGGATGTCGGCGTCGCTTCTCCTAAAGGTTACGAATGTAACCCTTCCGTGGTAAAGGAGGCTAAGAGTTTCGCGAAAGTTTCCGGCAGCAGCGTCTTTATGTCGAGTAAGCCTGAAGAGGCGGCTAAAGACGCTGATGTCCTTTACACCGACGTCTGGGCCAGCATGGGCCAGGAAAAGGAAGCGAAAAAACGGGCCAAGGTTTTTAAGGGTTTCCAGGTAAACAAAAAATTAGCTTCATTGGCAAAACCGCATTGCCTGATTATGCACTGCCTGCCGGCGCACCGCGGCCAGGAGATCAGCGATGATGCGATTGATAGCAAGAACTCGGTAGTATTTGATGAAGCCGAGAACCGTTTGCATGTCCAGAAAGCAATATTGATCAAGTTATTAGGAGAGAATAAATGAAGAAAGTCGTCTTAGCTTATTCAGGGGGATTGGATACTTCCTGCATCGTGCGTTGGCTAAAAGAGAAGGGTTACGAAGTGATCTGCTTTATCGCCGACCTTGGCCAGGGGGAGGATTTTGAAAAAATAGAAGAACGCGCTTTAGCTACCGGCGCGAGCAAGGTCTACATAAAGGACCTGCAGGAAGAGTTTATCAGCGATTTTATCGTTCCGGCCTTAAAAGCGAACGCGATATACGAAGGTAAATATATGCTGGCGACAGCCTTGGGCCGGCCTTTGATAGCGAAATACCTGGTGGATGTGGCCCATAAGGAGAAAGCCGGGGCTATCGCGCATGGCTGCACGGGTAAGGGCAATGACCAGGTCAGGCTTGAGGTAACGGCGAGGATATTAGACCCGTCTTTGGAGATCATCGCTCCGGTAAGGGGGTGGGAATTCAAATCCCGCGATGAGGAGATCGAATACGCGCAGAAATATAACATTCCGGTAGATGTCACCAAGAAAAAACCCTACAGTATCGATAAGAATATCTGGGGTGTGAGTATCGAGGCCGGGATATTGGAAGACCTGGAACAGGAACCTCCGGAAGACGCCTACCTTATGACTAAGGGCGTATCCCATACTTTGACCTACCCCAAATATATCGAGGTAGGTTTTGAGAAAGGGGTGCCGAAGAAGCTGGACGGCAAGGTCATGAAATTAAAAAAGATCATCGAACAGCTTAATGATATCGGCGGAGTGCACGGTATCGGCAGGAGCGACCTGGTGGAGAACCGGCTGGTGGGGATCAAATCCCGCGAGATCTATGAAGCGCCGGGAGGCACAATCCTTCACACCGCGCATAAGGAGCTGGAAAGCCTGGTGCTTGACAGGGAGCTCGCGCATTTTAAGGAAATAATAGCGCTTAAATATTCGGAATTGATCTATTACGGGCTGTGGTATTCGCCTCTTAAGGACGCCCTGGATGCTTTTATAAATTCAACCCAGAAGAAAATTACGGGGAGCATCAGGCTTAAGTTGTCCAAGGGGACATGTGTCGCCGTGGGAAGAAGATCGCCAAATTCGCTTTATAAGAAGGAACTTAGCACTTACGGCAAAGAGGATAAATTCGACCAGAAACTGGCGGACGGCTTTATCAAGATCTGGGGTATGCCTTATCAACGGTGAGGGATTAATATGGCGAAAAAATTATGGGGCAGTAGATTTTCTAAGAGCACCAACGCTTTGACCGATAAGTTCACCTCCAGCATTTCTTATGATAAGAGGCTGGCAAAGTATGATATCATCGGCAGCATCGCGCATGCCAGGATGCTCGGTAAGAGCGGTATCATCAGGCCATCGGAAGCCAAGAGCATCGTCAAAGGCTTAAATGCCATGTTAAAGGATATTAATAACGGCAAGTTTAAGTTCGACCTGCAAGCCGAGGATATCCATAGTAATATTGCCGAGGTACTGAAAAAAAAGATCGGCGCTCCCGCGGATAAATTGCATACCGCGCGTTCCCGTAATGACCAGATAGTCCTGGACGTGAAGATGTACTG
>JAQTUY010000115.1 GCA_028707105.1 Candidatus Omnitrophota bacterium
GCCTGTCCAGAACGTCGACTTTCAGGCGCTTCACGCCGTCGTTGGAGGTATCCCCATCCACTCCGACATTTATTACGGGTATACTCATCATCCGCGATAAATGAGCGGGGTAATCATCCTCGCCCGGAGTCGCGCCGTATCCGTAGGTCATACTATCCCCGATACAGACAATATTGACGCCCTTGCTGTCAATATTGGCGGTGTCTATCCTTGTGCAACCCGAAAGATAAACAATGCTATAGGCCAGGAAAACGACCATAGCGATCAGCATCGCGCCGATGATTTTTTTATTTTTTACTTTTGTCATATTTTAACCTTAATTGCCCACAGGCAGCATCGATGTCGCCCCCGCGCTCTTTTCTTATTATACAATTTATGCCGGCTTTAATCAACGCATCTTTAAAGAACAAAATCTCTAATTTCCCCGGGGGCTCAAATCGTAATTCTTTCACGGGGTTATAGATTATCAGGTTGACCTTACAATTCAAACCTTTTAATAATCCGGCTAATTCGCGCGCCTTTTGCGTGGAACAATTCACGTTCTTGAGAAGAATATACTCAAAAGTTATCTGCCGGTTAGTCCTGCCCGCGTATTCACGGCAGGCCTGGATCAGGTCTTTAACGGGGTATTTCTTGTTTACCGGCATAAGCATACTGCGCGTCTTATCATCCGGGGCGTGAAGCGAGATCGAAAGCTCAACCTGCAAACCCTCATCCGCCAGCCTCTTGATACCGGGAATAATGCCGCTACTTGAGATAGTAATACGCCTTGCCCCGATATTCAAGCCCTTAGGCGAATTGATCACCCTGACGGCCTTTAGCAGATTATCATAATTATCAAACGGCTCACCCGTTCCCATAAAAACAAGGTGGGTCAATTTATTGTCCACACTCCCCCTTTTTAAATATAATACCTCATCCAATATTTCCGCCGCCGTTAAATTCCTCTTGAACCCCAGCATACCGCTGGCGCAAAAACAACAGGCGAATTTACAACCCACCTGAGTAGAGACGCATCCCGTAACCCGCTCGTCCACCGGTATGATGACCGCTTCCACCAGATTGCCGTCCGCAAGGGTGAAAAGCAGCTTCTGCGTCCCATCGGATGACTTCAGCGCTTTTGTCTGTTTTAAGCCGGACAAAAAGAAGCTCTCTTCAAGACGTTTTCTTAAACGCGCGGACAAATTACTCATCTCATCAAAGCTGGAGGCGCCCTTCTGATATATCCAGGAGAAGACCTGTCCGGCGTGAAAACGCGGTTCTCCCCATTCTTCGAGAAGCTGTTCCAATTCCTTCAAGTCCAGTTCTTTTATATTTCGCGGCATATTTATTACTCGATATAAGGGGACGGCTCTCCTTTAGAGAACCATCCCCTTTTTGATCAGGCAAAACGTGATCTTAGAAAGTATACTTCAGGCTTGTATAGATCTGCTTCTCCTGGCTGAACTGGCCGTTAGAATCCCAGTCGCTGCCATAGAAAAGATGTAAGCCCATCGTAAGCCAGAGATTATCGCGGATCTCATAAGTCACCTTAGGCGAAACCTTACCCTGGTTATCATCGGTAAAGCTCCATAATACCTCAGGCAGGAGGCGGTCATGCATAAAATGCGAGCCGATCTTCAAGCTGAAGATATTATCCACGTGGTCCTGCGCGCCGTTGGTGTAAGAATTGAGCGTTTGATAGTATGTCCCCGTAGCGGGGTTCAATACGCCCGAACTCTTATGTTCCATTATATATTGCGCGAACTGGAAACTGACCAGCCATTTAGTAAATATGGCCTTGTCCAGCCCGATCAGCCAGAATTTATTATCCCAGCGGTTGACTCCGGCGGATGAACCGGTAGTAGGGTCCCCGTAATATGTCGGTTCATTGATATAAACGGCGGCATCGCTTCTTAAAGTAACGCCCTGTAACGGGCCTTCGTTAGTAAACGTATGGTTGATCGAGCCTCCGACCATCTGGTCGATCTTGAACCTCCGGGCATAATTTAAGACGACGGTAGGTATGGGAGGGAACCCTGCCGGCGGAATGACCTGCGTACTATCCAGGTAGGTCCTGGCCAGGTAATCATACCCCCAAAGGTAATTCAGGGTGTATTCCCAATCATGGATCGTATCCTGCCACTGCACTCCTATTTTAGGGGTAGTTTCCGGATAATAGATATTTGTATTGAGCTTACCGTAGGCCTTTACGCCCGTGATCGGCGGTCCTTCCCAGTAGGTCTTAAAATCGTCAAATAAGCGGTAGGAACGGAAAGCAAACGGCGAACCCGGCGGAGCGGCCGTCGATTGCTGGAAGTCAGGAATGACCAATAATTGCAGGGTCGAATTCAACTTAGGGGAATATTTAAAATTGGCCATCCACAAAGGAATGCGTATATCCGCCGCGTCCGGCAGCCAGTATTCAGTCAGGTCAAAAGGATTAACCCTGTCCAAAATAGCTATACCATCCGCGGTACCCCAGACTACCTGCTGTTTCCCCAGGCGGGCATCAAACTGATCCGAAGTGTAATCCAGGTAGCAATCCCTTAATACCTCTTCGCTCTGGATATGCTTCATATAACGCTGCGCTTGGTCATACTGATGATACCAGCCGTAAGCATTATCATACCAGTATCTCCCGGACACGAACATGGCCCAATTATCGTTTACCGTGTATTGCCCGGAAAGCTGGATGATATCCTTGAATTTTGAAAGCTTATCCGTGCTTATGCCCCAGGAAGTCTCATTCTTTAAATAACCGCTGAGCTCAAACTGCCCCGCGTATGCCGCGGAGACGCTCATAAGTAACGCGATAACAAAAACAACGATCCTCTTCATCTTCACCCCCCTCCTCGCCATTACCATCTGGACCTCGCCAGGGCTTTTTCAGTGAATAACTCCTCCGAAAGACCTGTATCAAACGTAGTATCGTGCATCATTATAACGGTCCTGTGCCCGGTCCTTAGGTCCTTGCATTCGCGCCCGGTCTGGGCGGGGAATTGCCGACCGTCGGCTACAGGAACCAGGTCCCACTTCAAAAAATCGGTCTTGAACATCTTATCGTTCTTATCATAATATTCGCTGTAGACCGCCCCTCCTGTTTCCCTATCGACATAGACCAGCCTTTTGGCATAATACCAATTAGCCCTCACCGGCCTGGCTTCGATCACAAATACGGGCTTACCCACATACAACATCTCTCCGGTATGCTCAAATTTGTAGCCTGCAAACGCCTTAGACTCCAACAGCTTGTAAGTCTCGTCTTCAAACTTCCTGGTGCTGACCTCCTGGACGGTAAGATCGCTCCCCATAAAGGAATCGTCGCTCTGGGAAGCGGAGATCTTCCTGACCTTCTTTAAAGAAGGGATCCATAACCAGACATCCTGGTCCCTTTTGGGATCCAGATAAGTCCAGTTCAAAACGGATAACCCTTTTACTTCCACAGGATAAGTCATCGTGATCAGATCTTTATAAGCGATGCCTTCGATCCCGGTCACGATCCTGGACCTGTCCCATACCCTCTTGCGGGTATAGCCTGAAGGATCAACATAAAAGACCTCCCCTACCTGATGGAAATCCTTGGCGAAAAGAGAGTATTTATTGTGATACTTGATCTGCATGATCTCATCGGCGCTCATCCCTTCTTTGGGGGCATAGAGCTGATGGAGCTCAAGGTTCTGCGCGAAGGCGTAAGCGCCCGCCAGCAGAAACACAACAGCCAACAACAACTTCCTCATACCGCACCTCCTTCATTTTGCCAAAAACTTCGGCTTCACCGTCATTATCATAGACGGCAATACTATTAATGTTCCCACCGCGTTAAAGAAAATAAAGAACCCCAGGAGCGCGCCCAGCCTTGCCTGCATCAGGATATCCGAAAATAGCCACGCGGCCATACCGATAGTCAGGGTCAGCCCGGTAAAAAATACCGCCTTGCCGGAAGTGGACATCGCCTCGATCAGGGCGTCCTTCAACGAACAGCCTTTTTCCTTCAATTCCTCCTTGATCCTGGATACTATGTAGATGCCGAAGTCATCTCCGAAGCCGATACCCAAAGCTACCATAGGGATCATTTCGGCGGTCAGGCCCACCTTCATAAAACCAAGTATCCCGAAGACAAGAAAGGTCCTGAAGATCAAGGGTATTATCAACAACCACCCCGAAACAAGCGAGCCATAGGCAAAAACCAGGCACAAAAAAACAAGGCAGGAGGTCTGCAGCGAATTCACGGGAAGCATTATCGCGACTATCTGGTTGACTGCCGCCATCATGCCGATATTCCCGCCGGCATAATAAAACTTTGCCTCGCCGGTCTTGTGATGAACCCTGGTCCACTCCCCGGTCTTTTCTATCGCCTCGTTGATAGTAGAAGCCTTGTGATCTTTGAGGTCTATTTTAATGTTGGCGTATTGATAACTGGGGTCGGCTACGGGATCAAAGTCACCCGGAAAAGCGTTAAGGGTATACAAGAATATGTATTCGGCGATGGTCTGGCTGTTATCCGGTATCCTGTATTCTTTGTGGTCCCCGGCGAACATCAGCATATTCATCCCTTTGACGGACTCCACCAGAGAAAGGCTGCGGCCTACGCCGCTTACTTCCTTCTCCAGATAACGCTGCAGCCCGTCCATTTCCTTCAAGACCTCGCTGTTAAGGATAGAATTCTCGCCCCTGCCTTCGACCAGGATATAATAAGGTTCGGTTGCCGCAAAATTATCACTGATGAATTTTTCCGCCTGATTATAAGGGCTGTTGGCATAAAGCAGGGATGTCCCGGGTTTTTTGTCCCCTACTACCAGCTTGCTTGTCCCGAAAAGAGCGATAAAGGTTAGCGCAAAAAAAGTGATGATCACTGTCCAGCGCGATCTCTTATTCACGGCCAGGCGGGCAAAGCAGCTTAATATCCTGTTAGTCAGAGTGCTCCTCTCTTCTTTGATGACCTCAAGCCGCCGGGGCGGTTTCATAAAAGAAAGCAGGTTAGGCACCAGGATCACCGTAGTAAAAAATATGCTTAATATCCCGAATCCGATGGCAACCGCCAGGCTCCTGACCATCCCCAATGGCACGGCAAACAATGTAAAGGGGCCGATCCCGTCCGTCAAAAGCCCCGTGAAGGCCGGAATGAATAATTCTTCGGTAACCGCTATAGCCGCGGCCTTGGAATTGGAATGGTCCTTGGCGATATACTCATAATAACGTTTAATGAACTGCACGGAATGGCTGACCCCCAGGGCAAATACCAGAAAGG
>JAQTUY010000116.1:0-1176 GCA_028707105.1 Candidatus Omnitrophota bacterium
TGAAAGGCTGCGCTTTGAAAACCCTGCTTTCGGAGAAGACCCGGGTGGTTATCTTAAGCAATCTTAGCCCTGAAGCGGCCCAACCTGAGAACCTGGCAAATATTTACCTGAATCGCTGGCCAAATTTAGGGGAAACATTCCAGGATTACAGCCGCAAGATCGAACTCTTTACTTATATGGGCTCATCCCAGCGTTTTTTCTCTCCGGAAAACCTTAAACCGGAACAGGTTCCTTTAGGGGCCAAAACCATATTAACCGATTATTTAAGGATCCTGGACCTTTACGTGCGCTGGCATTTCCTGCCCGAAGGTTTTAAAGAAAAAGATTTGTCGACGATAAAAGAGCAGTTTTACGGCCTTAATGCCGTTGTCAGGAGGGGGAATGGCCGCACTACGGTGAAATTCAATCCTCCCCAGGGGTATCTATTTCAGAAGGAGCTGGAATATGCCTGCCGCAGGATAAACGAGCAGGAAATCATGCTCGCGGACAACAGCCGCCTTTGGTGCCTGCCTTAGAAAACGCTTTCCCGGAGGCGCTTAAGTATTATTGACATACCTAATAATAGGTGTTATATTTGAGATGCGTTTAAAGGCGGCAGCGAAAAAGCAATTCCGCTATGGAGGTAGCCGGATGCGCAAAGCCACGGGACGATGTTCGCCACAACTTACATTTTTGAATTTTCACGCTCAGGGTCAGGCGGGAACATTATCCGGGTTAGCTAAAGCCGAAGAGTCTTTTAACGGACATTAAACTTCGGTTTTTTTGTTTTTAGGCCATTAAAAAGTTTTATAAAGCATTTATTAAACTTGAAAGGGAGGTGAGAAAAATGTTAAGGGGCAGGAAAGCGCAGAGTACTCTTGAATACATCATCATCTTCACGGCGGTAGTAGGAGCGATACTTTTGGCAGCCAACACCATTATTAAGCCGAAGGTAAACAGCATGCTTGAGCACGTAGCCGGCGAAGCGGAGACCGCGGTCAAACACGTCAATTTCCAATAAAGCGATCTTTTTAAGGAGGTGAGAAAAATGTTAAGGCGTACAAAAGCACAAAGCACGGCAGAGTATGTGATCGTGCTGGGCCTGATAGTAGCGGCAGTAATCGCTATGCAGACCTATGTTAAAAGGGGCTTTCAGGGCAGGATCAAGGACGCGGTAGATTACACCGGTCAAGGCGG
>JAQTUY010000116.1:1276-5189 GCA_028707105.1 Candidatus Omnitrophota bacterium
GATAAAGAGTTCTGGTGGAAGTAAAAGGCGGGAGGATAAATTTGGAGGTTTGGTAAATGCCGATAAAAATAATTTTATTTTTAGTGGTTTTCGCCGGGGTCTTTTATCTTGCCAGTATGGCATATCCTTTTTTTGAGGCCTTAATGGATCGCTGGCAAAGAAAAAGGATGGATAAAATAACCCCGAAACTTGACCGGATGTTCCTGGATATCCCTTTGAACAAACTGCTGCTGATCGACGTGCTTTCTCCACTGGCCAGCGGGTTGTTGGTTTTTTTCATCAGTCGTAATATCTGGGCTGCTACGGCAGGGGCAGTCGTGGGGTTAGCCTTTCCTATTCTGATCATCAAACGGCTTGAGGCCATGCGCAGGCAGAAATTCGCCGCGCAGCTTGTTGACGGCCTGATGATCCTCTCCAGTTCTCTTAAGGCGGGATTAAGTCTCTTGCAGTCATTTGAGGAGTTGGTGCAGGAGATGCCCAATCCTATTAGTCAGGAGTTCGGACTTGTCATTCGCCAGATGCAGATGGGCGTTTCTCTCGAGGAGGCGATAACCAAGCTTAAAGTGCGCATGCGGCTGGATGAGCTGGATATGGTCGTAACCGCGATGCTGGTGGCCAGGGAGACCGGCGGAGATCTTACCCAGACATTCTCCCGGGTAATCTACACTATCCAGGAGCGGAACAAACTTATCGGCAGGGTCAAGGCGCTTTGCGTGCAGGCGAACATGCAGGGGGTAATTATGTCGCTATTGCCCATTTTATTCGGGATATTCGTATATAAGGTGAATCCCGGTTTCTTCGATGTGTTCCTTAAGGATAATTTCGGAAGAGGGCTTATGCTTTACGCGATCATCTCAGAGATACTCGGCATTATTTTTATACGTAAATTGAGCAAGGTTGATATATAAAAGGAGCATATAAATGGAATTAATCGTGGTGGTTTTACTTTTAGCGGTCAGCGTTTACCTCCTGATCCTGCAGTTCGGCTCCAAGGCATTCGGCTTGGAAAAGATGCGGCTGCCTGCGCAGGTATTTGACAGTAAAAAGGTAGAGATGGAGTTGAGCCAGGATAAGTATACGGTAAAGCCGGATAATACCTGGCTTCCCATTACAGCCAGGTTCAAAGATTTTGAGAAGCGAATCCCCTTCTCCACCGAGGGAATAAGAAGGAGATTGATCAAGGCCGGCTTGCCGATGGGGGTGTTGGAGTTCCTGTCTTTTAAGGTATTGGCGATTATTTTTGTTCCGGCTGTGGCTTTAATATTCCTTAGCGGAAATTTACCCAAGAATATGGTTTTTGCCGTTTCTCTGCTGGTGGGTTTCTTTATCCCGGAGATGTGGCTGAATCAAAAGATAGGCAAAAGGCTGCACAACATACGGCGCGACCTGCCCAACATAATTGACCTGTTGAACCTTTGCGTAAGCGGAGGCATGGACTTTATGCTGGCGGTAAACCGCGTGGTCAAGGATTTAAAACCCTGCGACCTGACCCGGGAATTAGGAGAGGTTTATCGTGAGACGCAGGTCGGTAAATCCAGGCGCGAGGCATTGAAGAATTTCGGCTGGCGGGTGGATATGCCTGAGGTGCATTCATTCGTGCGCACGCTGATACAGGCGGACCGCATGGGCACGCCCATGTCGGAGGCATTGAATGTGCAGGCCGAGGAGATGAGGGTAAGGAGATTCCAGATGGGGGAGTCAATGGCATTGAAGGCGCCGATCAAGCTGCTCTTCCCTTTGTTTGCCTTCATTCTGCCGGTAGTTATGATCATTGTAGGAGGCCCGATAATCCTGCAGTTTTCGCGCGGGGGGATCAATTTCGGGTTCTAAAGAAATGAAAAGGCATATATCCGGACAAAGTGTAGTCGAATATTTCGTGATCCTTACCTTGCTTATGGTATTGGTCGCTTCCTCCGGGTTTATAGATACTGTGCGCAACGCGTTTTATGATTATTTCAACCGGGGTGTGGCGTATTTGAAATAAAGAAGGGGGATAGGGTAATGTTAAATGTCCTTTATAACAGGCGGGCGCAGAATTTCCTGGAATATACTATGCTGGTAATAGTTATTGTTACGGCCTTATTGGCGATGCGCCAGTATATCCAGCGTTCCATGAACGCGCGCTTAAAGCAGATCCAGACGGAATTGAATGAATCGAAGAGGTAGGTGTAAAGATGAAGAATACCGGCCAGTCTTTGATAGAATACGCGATCCTTTTGAGTTTAATAGTGGCCGCGCTCTTCGGGATGCAGGTCTATCTTAAGCGGGGGATCTCCGGGAAGATGAGGAGTTCGGCCGATGAGCTCAGCGGCGGTTTTTTTTATTCTCCCGGGGCAACACAGGCCGCGACTACTATTGATACCACAACCGCGATAACAAGCAAGTCATATGTTACAGATGTGGCTGGTTCTACTGATTATAAGGTAAGTATTATGGAGAGCACATTAAAAAGCGACCGGACGGCCAACCGCGAAGAAAAGACCTTGCCTTTTAGCGCCGAGCCGATGAGGTGATAAGATGAGACGGGGAAGTTCATTCATGGAATATATGGTGATCCTGGGGATAGTTTCTGCGGTACTCTGGGGAATGAATGTTTATGTTAAGCGCGGGGTGCAGGGTAAGCTCAAAGACCTGACGGATTCATTTATAGGAAAAGAGCAGGTAGTGGATATTTCGCCTACTGCTGAAACTACCAGCAGCGCCAAGAGTGGATATAGTTCAACCGCGGAGACCCAGGCATACGTGGGCGGCGGCTGGCGTGTTTCAAGCTCGGATAAGATGGAATATGAGGCGGAAAGCAAAATAACTGATACTGACGTGCCTTATACATCAAGCGACCCTGTGCCTGCTGAAGAAGGGTATAGTGTTCCTGAGCCGGCTGAAGAGGAGGCCACGCCAAGCGGGGGATAAGGCGGCTCAAGAAATAGGCGGTGATTAAAATGATATGCGGAGATAAAAAAGGTCAGGCAGTGGCGGAGATGGCGATATTCGGCACCTTGATATTGCTTATTTTCGGGGTGCTGATCTCCTTCATACAACAGCTCAATGACCGGCAATATACCCAGATGGAGGCATTTCGCAGGGCATTGGAAAAGGCCAACTCCTACACTTCAGATGCTGAAGATGGATCAGGGGCATCCGTGCAGTATACCCTGGTGCAGAACAGGCACCAGTTAAATCTTGGCGGTGGTTATAGGCAGGGGAGTAATGTTACTCAAACAGGCTCTGCCAATGTTTACTGGGCGATCCCTAAATCTGAACAGGGCTCTTCGGCAGAAAGCTTGCTCGTATTCAAGATCAATGAAGATGAGGGACAATTTGAATATAATGATTTTATTCCCGAGCCCCACAGAAGAATAGATGCCGATGGCGAGGAGAGGCCGACATATTGGGTATTGCAAACCGAAAATATGGCTACCGAATCGGATACGCTCTTCAGCGAGACGAATGTGAAAACCGAGGATACTTTTGCGATTACCAATAAAAGGACTTCCAGGCTAAAGGATGATATTGTTACCGCTGTGCCGTATAAGATAGTGGAGAAGAAAACCGGCGATAACGACTATGAGAGCACAGTAGAGGAGGGGATCCTGTATCAAGTGCGGCAGGGGGTATATCTTGACCCGGAGGGCCAGTATAAATACAGCCAGGGAGCGGTAGGGAATGAAGTAACCAGGGAGAAGACATGGGTTACACCGTTTTAAAACGAGGCCAAAGCACAACCGAAATAGCATTTGTTTTCGCGGGCATAGTGCTTTTGTTTGTGGCGATAATGCAGATATGGTTCTGGGGCAATAAGCAGATCGTGCAGCGCCAGAAGAGCTATAATGCCGGTAGGGTAACCGCCGGGACTTCTTCGGATAGTTATACCCTGCAGTGGCCGGTTTATAAGCCGGAGGAACTTAAAGAGGAA
>JAQTUY010000117.1 GCA_028707105.1 Candidatus Omnitrophota bacterium
CATAATGCGCTTATTCTTCTCAAATTGGGTCAAGTAGAAATTATAATAAGTTACGCCCATATAAGGCACGATAGTATAACCCATCTTCCACCAGAAAAGTGCCGTATCAAGGTCCTTATAATAATACATTGACACAGCATTCCCCCAAAACCAGAAGAAATGCGTAAATACCATAAATAAAAAAGCCCGGTATAACCGGGATCTGGGATTTTTCAATAGGACAAAGATGCCTATCGATAAACTGGCCAATGAACTTACGCCAGAAACATAAAGGTTATTAAAATAGTGGTGCTGCGCTAAAAAAGCATTAAAAGTCTCCATATTCTTAGCCCGTTTTTTCTCCGATTAGTGTATTTTATTACATAATAGAGTGCATAATAAAAATTGTCAAGTTAAAGAATGAAGTGTGCAAGATTTAAGTAGGCTGAATAGCGGCTAACTATCTTTTTCTGCGAGGAATAATTCGATGTCTTGCGTGGCTTGCCAGACCTGCTTTATCTTTTCTATGCGTTTCAAAAAGGCCCGCACGACCGCGGGGTCAAATTGCGTTCCGCTGCCCTCTTTTATCAGTTCAACAGCTTCGTCAAATCCGTAAGCCTCTTTATAAGGCCGCTTAGAGGTCAGAGCATCAAAAACATCGGCGACCGATACTATCCTGCCGAACAACGGAATATCATCACCCTTTAATCCGTTAGGGTACCCTGTGCCGTCAAATCTTTCGTGATGGGTCAGGCTGATGGTCCGCGCTACCTTTAAAAGCGGAGATTTGCTGTTTTTAAAAATATCCCCTCCCAGAGTAGTGTGCGTCTTCATCACTTCTCTCTCTTCAGGGGTAAGTCCGCCGGGCTTTTTAAGAATGGCATCGGGAATAACGATCTTTCCGATATCATGCATGGGGGAGGCGTAGCGCAGGTTATCTATGTCTTTCTGGGACAGGCCCATCTCACGGGCTATTTCAGTCGAGTAATCGGCGATCTTCACCAGGTGGGTGCCGGTAGATTCATCGCGGTATTCCGCGATCAGGGCGAACCTGAAGATCATCTCGGCGTAGGAATCGCGTATCTCCGCATAAGCCTTTTTTAAGTCGGCATAGGTCTTGCTTATCTTCGCCTTATACTCAAAATAGCGGCTCTTTTTCTTCATCATAAAAGGGGACGTTCCCCGAAGTACCACCCTGTCGGATTGTAACAGGTTTAGCTACAATGATTTACAAAGCCATTATTAATACTTTAACACTAGATACTACAATATGTTACATCGAGAAAGGGTGGCTCCTGAGGGAACGTCCCCTTTTATCCATAGAAATCCTGCATCGCCTGTTCCTGGGTATCATAGATCTTGAACATCTTCTCCAGCTTAGTAATACCGAATAAAGACCTGACCTTTGGCGAGAGGTTAGCCAGGAAAACATTACCCTGGATCGTCTTCAGGCCTTTAGCCAGGTCGATCAGGGAAGCAAGCCCGGAGCTGTCGATATACTCCAGGGCGCCGAAATCAAGAAGGACCTTACGGCGGTTACTGCGCACCAGCTCCTTGAACATCTCCTTAAGATCGGCAACAGTATCGATATTTACTTCGCCCTCAATTAAAAAGATGACGACTCCATCTCTTTCGCTCTGCTTGACTTGCATATCTCCTCCCGGCAAAAGGCAATCCTTAACGCTTCTTTAAGCCGCGTACGTTGTTTCTTTCGTCATAAAAATGATATCCTTTTTAGACAACCTTTGCAAGAGAAATAATAAATAATGGTAAGAAAGAAAGCCTTCAGGCAAAACCCCTTGACCGATAAGGGGAGCATGTATATAATGAATAACATGGTAATAGAACAAAAACTTAAACTCAGCCTGAAAGACGTTCCCGGCCTGGTAGAGGGGATCCTGGAAAAGATGGAGTCGCTGGGCATATATAACGATATCCCCATGGAATTACGCCTGGCGATCGAAGAAGCCCTGACCAACGCCGTCAAACACGGCAACAAACTCGATCCTGATAAAAATGTGTCTATCAGGGTCGAAACGTTCCCCGGGTCCGTACAGATAGAGGTCGAAGATGAAGGCGCGGGATTCGACCATGGCAAAGTCCCCCTGCCCACCGACGATGAGAATATCTGGAAGACCAGCGGCAGAGGCGTCTTTTTGATCCGGCATTTTATGGATAAAGCGGAATATTCACAAGGCGGACGCAGGCTAAAGCTGTGCAAGTGCCTCAAACCAAAATAAAAATATGAAGATCACCGAAACCTCCCAAAATGACATCCTGGTATGCCAGATAGATGAGGAAATAAACATCGATACCTCTCCCCAGTTACGCAAAGCCTTCGGCGATTACGTCCAGAAGAACGCCAAAAAGATCGTCGTAGATTTTTCCGGCGTATCCTATATCGACAGTTCCGGAATAGCCACTTTCATCGAACTATTCCAGCGCCTCAAAAAGATAGAAGGAAAATTCCGTATCTGCTGTATGGCTCCCAAAGTAAAGAATGTCTTTGAAGTGACCAAAGTCATCAGGCTTTTCGAAGTATTTGACAGCCGGGAAACTGCGCTACAAGGTTTCTAGATGATCTCAAAAACAGGACAGATAGTCATCGGGCTTTTTAAAGAAGCCGCGAGTGTTTTAAACCTTCTTTTTGATATCCTTTACTGGATAATCATCGGGCCATTCAAAGGAAAAACCGCCCGCCGCCAAAGCATCTTCCATCAAATGGTGTTCTGCGGGGTCAACTCCTCCGTAATCGTGTTCTTCGTAACCTTGTTCACCGGCATAGTCCTGGCCATGCAAAGCGCTTATCAGCTGGAAAAAATGGGCGCGGTCATATATGTCGCCTCCCTGGTCGCCGTATCTTTATGCAGGGAATTAAGCCCGGTGCTCACCGGATTGGTCGTGGCCGGAAGGATAGGCTCGGCTTTTGCCGCGGAACTAGGCACGATGAAAGTCAGCGAACAAATAGAAGCCCTGGATACCATGGCGATCAACCCGGTCAGGTTCCTGGCAGTGCCCCGCTTCCTGGCGCTCTTATTCATGCTCCCCTGCCTGACTATCCTGGGAAACATCGCAGGCATACTGGGAGGATTCATAGTCGGCACCGGAAGCCTGCACATCAATCCTGACCTTTACCTGCAGACTACCTTTAAATACCTGGCGATAAAAGACATCTATACCGGTTTTACAAAATCCTTTGTCTTCGCGATGATAATCGCCCTGATCGGATGTCACGAGGGGCTTAATACCAAGGGTGGGGCCGAAGGCGTGGGCAGGGCGACCACCCGCAGCGTAGTAATAAGTTTTATCCTTATCATCCTGGCGGACTGCGTCCTGACCGCCCTGTTCTATTTTACAAAGGTATAAATCATGGCTGAATCAAAGGAAATCATCGTATCCCTTAAAAATGTGAGCAAGGTCTTCCAGGATGTAAAGGTTATCGATAATATCAGCCTGGATATCCTGCGGGGTGAGACCTTTGTAATAATGGGCTGTTCCGGCTCAGGCAAGAGCACGCTCCTGCGCCTGATGACCGGGATCTTAAAGCCTGACGAAGGCAGCATTTTTATCAATGGCAAGGATATCGCCAAGCTCTCCGAAGATGAGCTGGGGGAAGTAAAAAAATCCTTCGGGATGTCCTTCCAGTACTCCGCGTTGCTGGATTCCCTGACCGTTGAAGAGAACATCTCCCTGCCGCTGGTAGAACACACAAAATTAGCTCCGGATATTATCAGGATAATCGTAAAAATGAAACTTTCCCTGGTCGGGTTGCGGGGTTTTGAGGATTACTATCCCTCGCAGATATCCGGCGGGATGCGCAAGCGCGTCGGCCTTGCCCGGGCGATCGCCCTGGACCCGGATATCGTATTTTATGACGAACCCACCTCGGGGCTTGACCCGGTAGTAGGAGGAGTCACGGATAAACTGATCAAGGACTTAAGCCAGAAACTTCTTATCACTTCGGTAGTCGTGACCCATGATATGCAAAGCGTTTTTCACATCGCGGATAAGGTGGCGATGGTCCACAAAGGAAAACTGGTCGAAACCGGGACCACCGAACAGATAAAAATATCCGCGAACCCTTATATCCAGCAATTTATCAACGGCAGGCCGGAAGGCCCGATAGACTTCTTTAAGGAAGATATCGCTATAGAAGAAATCCTGGGATTATAGTAGAAACGGGGCCAGGCCCTGTTTTACATTTCAAGGGAGAGTTAAATGAAAAAATACGGCAATGAATTCAAGGTGGGCTTATTTGTCATCCTCTGCGTCGCGGGCCTGGTATACCTGACCCTCAGCACCGGAAAAGTGGGGTCTAAAGATGGCTATATTGTTTATGTCGTCTTTGATGATGTTGCCGGATTGCAAGCAAAAGCCCCGGTCATGCTCAACGGCCTTGAGGTGGGAAAAGTGGAAGAGGTCAAACCCTGCTACGACAATAATATGACCCGCATTATACTTAAACTGCGGCTGAATAAGGACGCTAAGATCCGGGAAAATCCGGTAGTAGCGATAAAGACTCTGGGACTTATGGGTGAGAAATTCATCCAGATCGCCTCCTCTAGAGGAGAGAACTTCGTAAGAGCCGAGAGCACCCTGGAGGGCAAGCCTTACGTGGACTTAGACTCGCAGGGGGAAATTATCGCCAAAGAGATCAGCGGCTTGATCAACAATATAAACGGTTTAACGGACGAGGTCAAGAAGCTAAGCGGCAACTTAAACCTTACCCTGGAAGACAACAAAGACGAGATATCGCGCATCCTGGGGAACCTGGAAATAACTACGAAGAACTTCGAGGATTTCAGCGCGGACCTTAAAGCCCATCCCTGGAAATTATTGTTTAAAGCCAAAGAGAAGAAACCGGCAAAGTAAGCTAGACCTTGCTCTTATTGACGTGATTGTAGAGAAAACGGAACACTCTCTGCACCTGTTCCTTGCCCGTCTCGTTGAATATTATCCCCGTGCGGTGCCAACCCTGCAGTAATTTACCTCTGCTCAGCACAAATTTATCCTGCCAGACCACCCGGCCGTCTACCACAAAAGGGCCTTTGCCATCCTCAAAATCAAACTCCAGATTAATGGCGCTGCCCTGTTTCAGTTCAGGCTCAAGCAGTATAGAAGCGC
>JAQTUY010000118.1 GCA_028707105.1 Candidatus Omnitrophota bacterium
GCCGTGAAGAATATCCCCTTAAAGATAGTATGCCACTGGGTATGATGATGCCCCTTACTGTCGACATGTTCGGTCTTATATTCGCTATGGAGCTCCGAGAATTCTATCCCTGTGGCGCCGATCTTCCCCGAAACATAATCGTCCCCTTTATACCTGTCCGGGTTCATCTTGAAGATCTGGCTCCCCATATAAACATCCTGCGGGATAAACCTGTTGCTTTCATAATTAAGCCCGGGGTCGATGAACTTGACGATCTCTTTTATCACCCTGGCCTTGAAATCCGAGGTATAATTCCTGCCGCTGGTATAAAACACTATCCCGTATATTGCCAGCAATAAGAACGGCAGAAGGATGAGCGCGCCGGGATGTCCGGTAAAGATCAGCAGAGCGGCGACCAGGATACAGGCTCCGCCCATCCAGTAGGCCATATTATCGACGATCTTCTTTCTTGAGCCTTCCAGGTCCCGCAAAGCCAGGATCAGGGATGTATCGTAAAATTCCTTTAGGTCATCCAGGGTCTTCATGCGGATCAGCGGGTATTAAGTCTTTTTTTTGAAAAGATCATTGACGTCCACATTCTTCTTTTCTTCCGGCGCGGCCTCAAACACTAATTTGGTCTTATAGTTCATCACTGAAGCCACGACATTGGTCGGGTACATCTCTATCGCGTTATTGTAATCCGTGACCGCGGCGTTATAGGCCCGCCTGGCAGCGGATAGCTGCTCTTCTGTCTCGTTAAGCGCGCCCTGGAGCTGCAGGAAATTCTGGTTGGCCTTCAGGTCCGGATAATTCTCAACCGCCACCCGGATATCGCCCATCAGTTTGGACAGCTTATTCTCAAGGCTGACCTTCTCATCATCCGAAAGGTTCCCCGAGACGGCTTTAGCGCGTAATTCGGTTATCTGGGTCAACACGCCTTTTTCATACTCCATATAGTTCTTGACCGCCGCCACCAGATTAGGGATAAGGTCATATCTCTTCTTAAGAAGGGCGTCGATCGTGGCGAATACGTTAGTCACCTGGTTCTTCTTTTGCACCAGGGTGTTATAAAGGACGAACCAGACCATCGCGAGCACGACCAAAACTATAATGATCATAAACATATTTTCCTCCTTGCCCACAAGGGCACACCCGCGCATCAGATTAGCGCGGGGTGCTTTGTTATTATTCTACATCGCGTACGGGGCCGCGTAAAAGTTTTTTTGCGGCATTCTTGCGCTTAGCTTCCAGCACTTTGATCTTAGCCCTGCGCGACCTGCGGCGCTTTTGACGCCGGATCTTTTCGATACGCTGCATATGTTCGGATAACCTGCCCATTATCCTGGTCTCTATCTTATCCGCCAGTATCCTGCGCGCCAGATAACGGTTGAGCGCCTGCGAACGCTCCTGCTGGCATTTGACTTCGATACCGGTAGGAAGGTGTTTTAAGTGCACGCAGGATGAGACCTTATTTACGTTCTGGCCGCCCGGTCCGCCCGACCTTACAAAGCTCTCCACAATATCCTCCTGCTTAATACCCAAACGGGACATCTTCGCGTAAAGAGCGCTTTCTTTTTCCGGGCTGACTCCAAAACCAGACATATCCATCTTCTCCTAGAAAACTATAATAATTCCCATCCGATAAATGAATACTCCACGGGCTAAAGCCCATGGTTTCTTACCGAAATACTTGAGTGGCCAGGCTCCATCCGCGCCATAAATGGCGCGGTTTTGTGGCCACGAAAGTATATGGCGACCAGGGCAAGCATTATGATGGCCCCCATGAATATCCAGTCCGCGGTCCTTTCTATTACCAGGCGGGACTTCCTGTCTTTCCATAAGGGTTTCTCCGGGCATGGCCTAATCCTCCTCCGGCAGGCCTTGAAGCCTGGCGGCGATCGACCCGACCACCGCGGGGAGCTCAAATCGCAGCGGGATACGCCTCGAATCAAGCGTTGCCAGCACTATAAGCCTGCGTTTTCCGAATATATACTTATTCAGGTTCGAATCCAGGAAAACCTTAACAACCGGCCAAACACCTTCTTCGCCCATCCCCTTAAAGTAAGGCTCTCCGGTCTTTATCTCCACCGGCCAGCTTTTCTGGTCGTAATAAATATCCAGGGAATACTCTGACTTTCCCTGGATATCCCTGAAGCGAAAATAATAAAAAAGCGACAGCAGGTCCTGTGTCCCGGGAGCAACCGCTTCGACGGATGTTTTATCCGGTTCGATCTTATATACCGCTTCGTTTTTCCGGCGGTCAAAATCGATGGTGACGCGTTCATATTCCTTATTGATCCGGCGTGTCCTTATGAACCGCAGGCTGTCAAAAGAACGCGTATCTATATAGGAATCAACCGTGTATTCGACATCATAAAGTTTTTTGAATAAATTATTAGGAAAAGCCCTGGCGATGATATGGTAACAGGGGCGCCCCGAGACATCCTCAAGGCCCTCCACCTTAAATACGATCTTGCCCACGTATAATGCCATCCAGCGCATATTGTATACCAGGGTTTCTCCGGCCTTCAGCTCTTTCCGGGGGGCGGAAGATACTATCTCCTGTTTCGGCTCGCCCTTGAAATTCTGAGCGCACGCCGTAGAAGATATAAGCAGGAATATAAACGGCAGGGACCAGGCAATCTTCATATGGAAATTATTCTACTCCAAAGCGGCACTATCCGCAACAAAAATGAGGCCATGATCTTAGATCAGCAAATACCTTGACCGTCAGGCGCTTTCTTTATACAATAGGACCGTACCTAACCTACGGAGCAAAAAATGGAAAAAATGAAAAAAGTCGGGATAACCGGCGCGGCAGGTAATATCGGGACCACCCTGCAAAAAGGCTTGGATGACAAATACGACCTTACGCTTTACGATATCAACCAGATAAAACATGCTTCCAAGGGAAGATCCGTCCGGATCGACCTGACCAAGAAAAAGGATCTCGCGGGAGCATTTGACGGACTGGAGGCGCTGATACATTTGGCGGGAAACCCGCATCCTGACGCGGCGCGGGAAGACACGTTCAGGAACAACTTCGAGGCAACCAGTTACGTCTTTGATGAAGCGGTCCGCGCGGGGGTTAAAAAAATAGTCTTTGCCAGTTCCAACTTTTATCACGAAGGCGCCATCAGGCAGGCCCTGCAGGGAAAATCAAAAGAATTGATCACACTGGATATGCCGCCGACTGCCATATCCTTATACGGACAATCCAAGGTATTCGGAGAAAGCGTCGGCCGCTATTTAGCGAACCTGGGGACGCAATTTGTGGCGCTGCGGATCGGTTGGACGGTACCCGGAGATGACCCTGAATTTTACGACGGGCCATATATGCGGGCGGTCTTCTGCAGTCACAAGGACTTAATAACAGCCTTCATCAAGGCGCTTGAAGTAGAAACACGCTTCCTGGCGGCTTTCGCGGTAAGCAACAATAAACACAATGTCTTTGACCTCAGCGAAACCCGGGAAAAACTGGGTTTTTTCCCCCAGGACAGCGTAGAAAATCACCTTTAGGCCCTGCTACTGCTTGACCGTAATACTCACTGCCTTCAAGCCGCTGAACGCTTCCCGGTAATACTCGACCGTAACCTTATCCCCGATGTTAATGTTCGCCAGCGAAGAATTATTCTGGCCCTTAGTTACCGGCGTATTATCCGGTACTTTGAAAGTTATTTCGTCCGTATTACCAAACTCAAAAGTCCTCACTACCAGCTTGTCAGAGACCCAGTCGGTAGCGCATACCTGCCCGCTCACGCGCTTGATATTCAAAGACTCAGAGGCATCCTCCTGACAATACGCGCCGGAACTAAAAAATACGCCCAGGAACAAGGCTAAGGATGTTATTACTTTTATCACCATGCTCCTCCTCCTTCTTTATTGCCCCCGCAAGTACGACTGCCGGTTAGCCCCGGCCGGAGCGGATCATTTATCGGCATTGATATTATAAATATCCAGAAGCCGAACCCTTGTCGCGTCCAGGCGTTCAGTAAGTATGCTGATTATCTTTTTGAGTAACGTATAGCCGAGGTCTGGGTTACTCTCGCATTTTTCTCTCAGGCATTTGCCGTCCAACGCCAGGACCCGGGTATTTTCCACGGCCTTGGCGCTGAAACGGTAACGGTAGGGAGGTATAAGCCAGGACCATCCCAGGATATCATTTTCATGGATGGTTTCTATCGTGATCTCGCTGGGTTTGGCTATATAAACAGCCACATGCCCGCTGCGGATAAGATAGAATTTGTCCGCGGGTTCGCCCTCTTTCAGGATCTCATCTCCGGCTTTAAATACCATGTGAGAGGTACAGCCGACAACGAAATCTATATACTGCGGCGGTATATCCTTAAAAAAAGAGTGCTGCCTTAAGATCGGTTCAAGGGTTTCCATCTCTATGGCTCCTCCTTATTTTAGTTCAGCTGGATTATTTTACCTTAAACAAAAACACTCCGCAAGTTTTTTACATATTTGCGCGGCACTGGGTCGCCGTTATGAAGCATAAAGACATTCAGGTAAAACCTGGTGACTATCTCCCGGGCGTTTTGTTCCTTTCAGGATCAAAACCGGGTTATTTCGCCGCGCAATAAATAACCGAAACACAGCCCTTATCGCTGGCCTGGACCGTCAACCACCACGGCCACATCTCTTTATCAAAATATTGATAGGTGATCTCAAGTTTATACAATTTCTTGTTCGATAACAGGGATCTGCCTATATCGTAGGCCTTAACCCCGGCCTTAAAGTCATTAAGCTCGATCGTCAGCTTTTTGCCCTGAGTATTAAATGTATAGCGGGGGATCAATTTCTCCCTCTCCGGCTTATATCCGACAAAGTCGCCCTCAAACTGGCAGCTCTTAAGCAAAGCGATGAAATCATCCACGTTCTTTATTTCCACATCGTATTTAAAACGGTATTCCTTATCGCAATCAGGCAAAGGCTTGCCCGGCAGGTCCTCAAAAGGATCAGCGATAGTATCCTGCCCCCATACGGCGATATCCGGGCGGCAGATCATGGACAATGAAAGGAATAAAAAAGCCGCGGCGCATACACAGTACATTCTTGTATTCTTCATCATTACAACACACCTCCTTTGTTGATATTTTACTCCAAACCA
>JAQTUY010000119.1 GCA_028707105.1 Candidatus Omnitrophota bacterium
CGCGATATCGCGGGGGTTAAGAGGATCGACGCAGACGCCGCACTGGTTCTTTCCGACAATTTGATTCCATAGAGGGAAATCAGAGACTATTACCGGTAATCCCACCGCCATATATTCAAATAATTTTGTCGGATAGCTGTCGATATAGCTTTTAGTCGGATGTAACACTGCCAGGCCGACCCGCGCCCTCCCTAATATATCCGCTATGCCCTGGCGGGACTGCCATCCCAGAAATCTGGCTTTTTTGGCGCCGGGCATAGCCAGGATCTTTTCTTGTAATTGAGGAGAGCTGAAAATTCCCGCTATTTCCAGGCAGATCTCCGGATCACGCGGTAATAATTCCAGCGCCTCCATCATTTCCTTGATACCGCGCCGTTCGGATATCCCGCCTATATAAGTAATGATTGGACGCCTCCCGTTATAGGCGGAGGTGTCTTTTACGGCCAGTTCATTTAGGATCGGAAAATTGCTGACGATCGTTGTCTTGGAAGGAGGAAACCTCTTGGCGACAGTCGGAGTCACGGCGATTACAGCGTCAAAAAACAAGACGCCTATCTTTTCCATTAATAATACGGATATCGCGAAAATATAACGCAGGCTCGGCTGGAACCATTCCCGGTCAAAAGATAAGAGCGAATTATAATAATCCTCGTGGGCGTCGTATATTACTTTTTTGCCGTTTAATTTAAGTAATATGCCCGCTATGAGAAGCTCGGGGTCATGAAAATGATAGACACCCGCGTTTTCCTTTAGCGCGAGCACATAGGCGCGCCAGACTATGCTGGTCATGCGCGTAAATCTATTGCGCGACCTGGGCAAGGCCCTGATCTGGATGTCCTCTTTTAATTCGTCAGCGGGATGTTGAGCGATAAGAGTCACCTTGTAGCCGGCCTGTGCGATAGACCGGCATTCTTTATGCCAGATGCGGATATCGGCGGTAGTGTGGGCTGAGGTGATTTGACAGATCTTAACCATTCTCTTTGCGGTCTCCATTTGCGAAATAAAAAGAAAGCAGGATATAAGCTATATACAACGCGGAGTATGATAATGAAAAACAAAGTATGCCGATCTTGGCGCTATGCATATTGACTCCGATAGTAAACGACAGGACGGTAAATATAAGCAGGAATATCTGCCAGAGCAGGTTATAGTTTTGTTTTTCCGCGACATAAAAAATGTAGCCGAAGGGCCGGGAAATAAAGCGCAAAAAGAACATCGGCGATAATATCTGTGCGTATTGGCCTGCCGCCAGCCATCTGGCCCCGAATACAAAGGCAAAGAGCTGCGGCGCGAAAAAAGCAAAGGCTATCGCGGGAGCGAGCGAAAATAACAGCAGGCTTTTGAAAAGCTTAACGTATATAGCCCTGCAATTTCCATACTTAATGTAATCGCTGCTCGCTCTTTCCTTGAATACATCAAGCGCCGACCCTCCAAGCAAGGCGACCGGACCGTCGAGTATCTTCTGGCTTAATGAAAAAAATCCCGCCGTTGAGGTGCCGAAATGATTATTCAGGAAAATGTTGGGTATCTGGTTTGAAGTGATGTTGATGAAATCTGAAAGTAAAGAATAAAGCGGAAAATTTATGTATCGTTTGGCTTGCTGGATCATGCGGCGCCACAGCACCATTTTTATCCTGCCGGTGTCATTTTTTAACGTATGCCAGGCCAGGATAGTAAGGCCTATCGCCTGTCCGATGATGTATCCGTAGATCAAGCCGTTTACATTCCGGCAGATAAAGAAAAGGGCGATTTGGGCGCAGACCATCGCCGTGAACAGGGAAATTTTGCTCAAAGCCAGGGCCTTAAACAGCTTGCGCCTGATCAACCAGTAGCTTAAGGTTTGATAAGCCCCTGTCATAAAGACGGTAAGAGGGATAAGATACATCTGTTTATTTATTTCTTTGATGTTCAGCAGGCTGGCCAGCGGTTGGTTAAAAATGGACGCGGCTATTAACGAGAATAAGCTGACTATTACGGTGATCAGAAGCGATAAGGCAAATATATTTATGGCTGTGTCGTCATCTTTGGGGAGCGTGATCGAGAGTTCATACCTGCCAGTTGCAGGACCGAGAGGATCGAGGCGATGGCCAGATAAATGGCGAAAATACCGAAATCGCCGGGTGAGTACGATCTGGTCAGGACCGGCGAAGCCCCCAGGGATATGGCCTGCGCTATAGCCGTTCCCATAAACAAGATCAGCACGTTGGCGCCAAAAGTATCCTTTGACGTGTATCGTTTAATCAGGTATTTGATATAGCCGTTTATTCTTGAGGTCATCGTTTTTGAGAAGTGAGGTTAAATAAGATATCCAGTCCGTCCACTTTACGATCTTGCGTGCCCGGGCGTGATCTGATCAGCTCTTCCCTTTTGTTTGCTTGAGCTTGAATAGCCGTGATTATCTCTTCGGTATCATACGCGCCTTGAGCCCATCCCGAGGCTAATTGGTCTTTGAATATTTTCGCTCCGGCAGGATGTATAACTACCGAAGGAACCCCGAAATCAACCGCTTCAATGACCGTAGAGGAAAACTCAGTTATGTGCAGGTCAACATTCCGGAGCAACGCGTGCAGTGGAAATCCGGTAGTCTTCTCCAGCTCGATATTTCCCTCTTTAAAGACGGACAGGATGCGTTTGAATTTGGCTTTCTGGCTTAACCTGCAGGGATGCACGCGGATCCAGAAATAATACGGTAGTTTTCTTTCGTTTACCGTCCGGATCAATGATGTTAGCTGTTTGATCTCGGTTTCGGTCTCGGTATTCAGGGTAAAAAGGATGTGCACACAGTTTTTATGGCCTTCTTTGACTTCGGCTATCTTTTGGTCAAAGAAGCTGACAAAATCTTCCTTTTCTTCTTTCCATATCTGCAAGAGAAGGTTCCCTCCCGCTATCGGCTGGTGTTTACCGGCTACATTCCTGCTCCATTGGTTTATGAATGAGGCTTCATTTTCGCTCCAGCACCAGAATACCGCGGGTAATAATTCGTACCCCGAAGCGGGAACTTTAGACCAGCTGCCGTAAGCCACGTGTTCATTCACCTGGAAGCCATGTTGTATATCTACAGAAAGGACGCCGCATTCATGGCAGGCAAGATTAAACGCCATGCCCTGCGCTCCGTAATAACACGGCCTGAAGCCAAATTTCGGTTTCAGGCGCCGGAGCATCTTTTTATAGAATGACGAGCAATCTTTAATAAAAGATACCTTGGCCCGGATATGTTTTAAGTCCGGTAATTCAAGGGGTATGTTCTTTTTTTTAAGAAAATCGAGAAATTCGTCAAAATCTTTGATATTTTCCGCGTAGACCTGCGCGCTGTTTCCGCAGAACCTGTTTTTTAACATGATATAAGCCAGATCCGGCAGGATAAATTTTGCTTTGGTGTGGCGCGGCAAAAAATACTGGTAAGTAGGAGTGAGCAGAAAGCTGGACATGTTTTTCCCGCGTAAACCGCTGATGAGCGGATCGCAGAAATTCTCATACCAGGCGCCGTTGAGCCAGGTACAGGAAGAACCGTCGCTAAGAAAGATCGCGTCAACTCCGCTCCGGGCGTCTTCACGCCGGAATAAATTAACACAAATAGCGCATAGGAAAGCAATGAAGTTCTTAAGCAGCCATAGCGGCCTCTTGCCCAGGCGCAGGATCTCCCGGTTGGACCTTTCATTTATAGTATTGACGGTCTGCGGCAGAAGCTGGAAGAATATATCAAAACGGACCAGGGGCCAGATATGGACGTTCCCGATCGTCCACTCCTCGACGGGGAATTTGCTTTCCGCTTCATTGATCAATTCCATTATGTCTTTGGCGTAGAGCATGTCCGTTTATGAATATCCTTGTTTAAGGGTGCGTAAAATACGCGGTCCCTGTTGTAATAAGTAATACGGGTTACCCCAGGCGACAAGGCTTAAGAGGAAGAACAGGATAATGAACGCCGAGCCTTTGAGCGGGAGCAGCTGCCAGATCCCAAAACCGCTTATGCTGTTTACGCCTATTGAAATGAACGAGGCTATGATAAAGACAAAAAAGAATTTAGCGTATTCCCATTTGACTTTTTCATAGCGTCTTCCCAGTATTCCCACGAACGTGGTAACCACGGCCTGCGACATTAATGTCGCGACCGCTCCTCCTAACAGCCCGAACTTTGGTATTAGCCACCAGTTAAATACGATAGTGCAGATAGCCCCTATGCCGGTGCCTAAAGCGATCAATTTCGTAGTTTGTTTATGGTAGAAGAATATGTTTGCCAGCAGGTAATATATGCCGGTTAAAACAAAATAAAAAGCGATGAACGAAACCACAACGTAACTATTGTAAAAAGCCCGGGTAGTAAAGATTATTGTGATCTCGCGGGCAAACAGCGCGATAAAACTTCCGACAAGGCAATACAATACTACCAGGAAAATACCTATTTTTTTGAGGGTTTCTAAGCCCCGTTGGTCGTTTATCTTTAAGATCCCCATTAAGATCGGAGAATAAGCCTGGTTTATACTGCTGGCTATGATGGCAATGACCCCGCCCAGAAGAAAACCGATATTGTACAGGCCGGCCGCAGCCGTACTGACAAGATTATTTAAAAAGAGCTTGCTGGCGATGCTGGAGATCTGCGCCGCCAGGTTATGCGGGACAAGCGGCAGGGAATATTTAAGGGCTTCTTTTAAATAAGGCCATTTAATGCAAAAGGTAATATCATTTCTTAATAGATAAAAGGAAACGATGAAGAAGGCTATTGACGTTATCAGCGCCGCTGTCAGGGGCCCCGCGGCATTCCAGCGCATATATACGACAAAGACATAAACCAGGACGACGGTCAAGATTGTTTGGACTATCGAGAATATGGCGTAACTGCGGGCTTTTTCGCGTGTTTGCAGTAATACCAGGTAAATATTGGAGAACGGGGTGAACATGAAAGTCATTATGCCTATTACCACGAACGGCCAGAAAGGGATAGTCCCGATGAAAGGTTTTAATAATACTTCGCCAAAAAGCAGGAACATCCCTCCTATCGTAAAGCAGAGGATCGATATGACGCAGATTATCGTCCCCCAGAATTCTTTAAGTTTTTCGGGTTC
>JAQTUY010000120.1 GCA_028707105.1 Candidatus Omnitrophota bacterium
CCGGTAATAGATGTCTTGAGGATGTCCAGAAGGCTGCTTCCCGACCTTGAACGCTACGCCCTCTGCTTTGTGGCCAGGGAATTAGGCATACAAACCGAGCAGGTGCACCGCGCCCTCTCGGATGTGGAATTGACGGTCAATGTATTCAAGGCATTAAGGGAATTGCTTGATGAGAAGGGGATAGACGATTTTCACAATTTTGCCAGCCTTTTCGGTTTGAACTGCAGTTTATTGGAAAATATCACCAACGCCAAGATCGCCCGCATCCAGGAGGCGATATCTTTAGGGGTAAGGCTGAACATTAAATACCTCTCCAGGACCAACGCGCGGGTGACCCAGCGGGATATACTGCCCAAGGAGATCAAGAAGGACAAGGGCCAGGCGTACCTGGTGGGCGCCTGCTACCTGCGCAATGAAGAACGGACATTCAGGATAGATGGCATCCTACATATGGAAATCGTATAAATTTGACGGCGACCCTTACGATATATTCTACATATTAAGGGGGCGGAAGAACTGTTTTTTCCTTGATAGCGGCCTGCGGCGGGATAAGCTCGGCCGCTATTCTTTTATCGGATGCGATCCTTTTTGCGTTTTAAAGCCGGGAAAGGAAGACCCCTTTACCGCCTTAAGAAAGATCCTGGACTTATATCGGATCTGCCCCCTTGAGAATATGCCCCCGTTTTTAGGCGGCGCGGTGGGTTTCTTCGGTTACGACCTGGGGTTTTCTTTGGAGAAGAAACTTAAAAAAACCGTCAAGGATGACGTAAAAACAGGAGATTATTTTTTCGGCTTCTATGATACGGTAATAGCTATTGACCATTATGCCGGGTCGATGTCTATATTCTCCTGCGGCTTTCCCGAAACAAAGAGTAACCTGATACAGGCGCGGGCCCAGGAGAGGTTAAAAGAAGTTGAAAGAATGCTTTTAATGGCTAATTGCGTGCGCCTGCAAAAATGCTTTATTAAGAAAAAAGCTTCCCGGGTGGATATTTCCAGTAATTTCAGCGAACAGGGATATATCCGGGCCATAAAAAAAGTCAAAGGATACATAAAAGCCGGCGATATTTATCAGCTTAACCTTTCCCAGAGGTTTAGCGCGGAGACTGTTGTTTCCGCGGAGGAGATCTACGGCAAGCTGCGCGCCCTTAGCCCGGCGGATTTCAGCGCCTATCTTGATTGCGGCGATTTTCAGATAATAAGTTCTTCTCCCGAGAGGTTCCTGAGCCTGGATAAAAGAATCGTCTGTACCCGTCCGATGAAGGGCACGCGGCCGCGTTCATCGAATAAAAACCTTGACCGTAAATTAAAAAGCGAGCTTTTATCCAGCTCCAAAGATATGGCTGAACTGTTGATGATCGTGGACCTGGAGAGAAATGATCTGGGCAAGGTTTGCGAATACGGTTCGGTCAGGGTGGATGCTTTGCGCGAGATTGAAGAGTATAAGACCGTATTCCAGACCACGGCGACAGTAGAGGGCGTCCTGCATAAAAATAAAGACAGGCTGGACCTTATCCGGGCCTGTTTTCCCGGCGGTTCGATAACCGGGTGCCCCAAGATCCGCTCCATGGAGATAATCGAGGAGCTGGAGCCGGCCAGGCGTTCGGTTTATACCGGTTCCATGGGGTATTTGAGTTTTTGCGGCAACATGGACTTGAACATCCTGATCCGCACGATATTAAAAAAAAATAATACTTTATATTTCCAGGCCGGCGGCGGGATAGTGGCTGATTCCAAGCCGGATGAGGAATACCGCGAAACGCTGGTCAAGGCCAGGGCGATGTTTGAGGCGATAAAATGAAAGAGATGATCTTTTTAAACGGAAAATTTGCGGTTAAGGAAGAAGGGTGTGTCTCGGTCAATGATCCGGGTTTCTTATCTGGCTGGGGCGCTTTTGAGACCATGCGTTTTAAAAAAGGCACCACAATATATTTGGACGAGCATATTAATAGGCTGCACAGTTCCTGCCGCTTGCTGGATATCGATATGTTCTGTCCCGCCGGCAAACTAAGATCGATCATAGCCCAGACCATAAAAAGGAACGCTCTGGCCGAGGCGCGGGTGCGTGTCAGTGTATGGAAAAAAGAGGCGGGCTGCGGGATGCTGGTTACTGCCGCGCGTTACAGCCCTTTGAGCGGGGAAAAGTACAGGAAGGGTTTCAGGCTTTGCATAGCCGGCTTAAAACAGGATGGGTCTTCGGTCTTGGCGCGGATCAAGTCGATGAACCGGCTGCTTTATGAGCTTTCCTACGAACAGGCCGGTATCAGCGGATACGATGAAGCGCTTATTTTAAATAATCGCGGCCAGATCACTGAATGTTCGCGGGCTAATATATTTTTTTCAAGTAATGGGGAATTGTTCACGCCGGCGCTTCAATGCGGCTGTCTCAACGGGGTAACCCGGATGGTGGTACTGGACCTGGCCAGGGATAACGGTATCAGAGTATCAGAGGCTAAATACACCATTAAGGACCTGGAAAGCGCCGATGAAGTATTTCTTACCAATTCACTTTTAGGGATCATGCCGGTCCAGTCTATAGAAGGCAAGAAGACAGGCAGGGCCGCGAGGCGGCCGCTGAGCGGCTTTCTATCGGAAAAATATTCCCGCTTATGGAATTTAAAGAAATAAAATTACCTTTTAAAGTCCGCAGGCCGGTCCTGGCTTTAGGCTCGGATATCAAGAACACTGTTTGCTTTGCCGGGGGTAACGCGGCTTTTGTCAGCGAGGTCATCGGCGACCTTAAGTTACCGGCGGCTTTTAAGTTATTTGAAAAGACGGTAAAGTCTATCCCCCGCCGGTTCAGAACGCGTCCGCGCTTGATCGCCTGCGATCTGCATCCGGAATATTTCTCTTCTAAATATGCCTCAGCCTTGTTCCCTTCTTGTAACATCCAGCGTATCCAGCATCACCACGCGCATATTTGTTCTTGTATGGCTGAAAACGGCCTGCCGGATAAGGGGGTCATCGGTATAGCTTTTGACGGCACGGGTTACGGGGATGATTCTACTTTCTGGGGCGCGGAGTTCCTCATCTGTGATTATTCTTCATTCCAAAGGCTCGCCTGTTTAAAGCCTGTCCCGTTAGCCGGGGGAGATAAGGCGGTACTTGAGCCCTGGCGCCTGCTTTTTGCCCGGCTTTATTCTATCTATAAAAATGATATGGACAGCCGGGGCATCGGCCTGTTCAAGGGTATCGATAAACGAAGCATCAAGGTGGTCAAGGGTATGATCGATAGCGGCTATAATTCACCCTTGTCTTCCAGTATGGGCAGGTTGTTTGACGCGGTGGGAGCGCTGGTACTAAAAAAATACAAGGTCCGCGATGAAGCCGAGGCTGCCATCGCCCTTCAGGCCAGCGTGCCCGATGCCGTTTCTTTCGCGCTGCGCCCGTATCGTTTCAACGTCGTTAAGAAGGACGGCAAAATGCTGCTTGATCCCGCCTTGATGTTCGGGGAGATACTCGCGGACCTAAGGGAAAAAAAAGCGCCGGGGGTCATTTCTTACCGTTTCCATTTGACCGTCGCGGCGATGGCGCAAAAAATATGTTTGCTTTTAAGGAAGGAAACAGGTATAAATAAGATTGTCTTCTCGGGCGGCGTTTTTCAGAACAAGATATTGCTGGGTATCGCCAGGGAATTGTTGTACAACGAGAAGTTTGAAGTTTTTATCCATAATAAATTGCCCTGTTCGGACGCGGGCATTTCTCTCGGCCAGGCGGTAATAGCCGCCCAGATTAAAGATGCGAATATCCATAACCGTAAAAGCTAATTCCAAAGAGAACAGTGTCCAGAAGTCGCGAGATAATGAATTTACGGTGCGGGTCAAGGCTCGTGCGAAAGAGGGGAAGGCTAATGACGCCGTAATCGGGGTATTGAGCGCTCATTTCGGGGTCGCCAAGAGCAGGGTTGATATTATAAGAGGGCATACCGCTAAAAAAAAGATAGTGGATATATCATAAAATCGGAGGTATGAGATGTATGATGAAATGGATATTTTAAGGGAAGTTGGGAGCATAGCGGCCGCGCACGGGGGTATCGCGCTTTCTGAAATATTGGGCAGGAAGATCAGCCTTGAGCTTCCTTCAGTAGACGTAGTCGCCTGCACGGAGGTCTGCCGCAGGGTCACCACAGGTAAGCTCGGAGTCGCCGTCTTTACCAAGATCACTGAATTGGAAGGGGAATTAGCTTTTATCCTTGATGAAAAGAGCGCTTTTAAGCTGGTGGATCTAAGTTATAAGATCATGCCGGATGATAAAAGAAGCGGCGTGCTTACCGAGATGGGGATGTCATTTATCAAGGAAGTCGGGAATATGATCATCGGTTACTATATTTCCGCCCTGAGCATGATGCTTAAAAGCCTGATCTTGCCGATGATCCCGACTCTGATCAGCGGTCCGCTGGAGCAGATCATGGATACTATATTGTCTTGCCACGGAGATGAAGAGTACGCCGTGCTGATGGAGGCGGTTTTCGAAGAGCCCACCGAAAATATCAAGGGGAGTTTTTATCTTCTCCTGACCCCCAAAGCCGCGACTAACATCCAGGAAGCCTGCAAGAAGACGCTTAGGGACCTGGAAGAGAAAAATTGATGGGTAATACCCGCAAGCCGGAATTTATGCGGCTGGCCATCAAGGAAGCCCTGAAGAATGTCCGAAGGCCGCAAGGCGGGCCGTTCGGCGCCTGCATTGTGAAGAAGGGAAGGGTGGTGGCGGTAGCGCGCAATACCGTATTAAGACAGGATGCTACCTGTCATGCCGAGATGAGCGCCATACGGGCCGCCTCGCGCAAGCTGCGCAGTTTTGATCTTAGCGGCTGCGTGATCTATTCCACTACCGAACCCTGCCCGATGTGTTTTGCCGCTATTCATTGGGCAAGGATAAGCCAGGTCGTCTATGGCACCACTATCAGGGATGTGGCGAAGCTGGGGTTCAATGAGCTGGATATCCCTAATCTTAAGATGAAAAAGCTGGGTAAGAGCGGCGTACGGGTTTATCCGGGTTTCCTGCGCGGAGAATGCGCATTTTTATTGAAAACCTGGCAGGATGCCGG
>JAQTUY010000121.1 GCA_028707105.1 Candidatus Omnitrophota bacterium
CCGTCCCTTTCCGGTATATAATCTTTAAAGCCCATGCCGCCGGCCTCTTCACCTCCGACCATGATGTTCTCTTTGATCATCAGCTCCGAGATGTATTTGAAGCCGACCGGTGTTTCGTATACTTTCAGGCCTAGTTTCTTGGCAATATTATCGATGAGGTTTGTGCCGGCAATAGTCTTGACCACTCCGCCGGTCATTTTGCGGTCCTGGGCCATATGCAGCATCAATAGGCCGAGTATCTTTTGCGGATGGATGAATTCTCCGCGCCCGGCAAAGGCCGCGATCCTGTCGGCGTCGCCGTCTAAAACAACGCACAAATCGTAATTTCCCTTCTTTAACCTTTCCTGAGTGCGTTTTAAATTAGATATTACAGGCTCGGGACGCAATCCTTCAAATGAGGGATTAATATCCGCGCGTTCGGTATCCAGTTTTATTAAGCTTCCTTTCAGGACCTGGCCCATAAAGCCGCTTCCACTGCCGTGCATCGAGTCCAAAAGTACTTTAAAACGGGCTTTTTTGATCTTTTTAAGGTCTACGTAGGAACTTAGGAATTTCACGTAATTTTTAGTCAGGTCTTGCTTGATCAGCGGCTTATTTTGTTCGCCGGCAGGCGGCAGCGTTTCCGGAAGGCGTTTTTCCACCTCACTGGTTATCTCTACTCCCGCTGCTCCACCCTGCGCTGTCTTGATCTTGATGCCGTTGTATGCCGCCGGATTGTGGCTGGCGGTGATCATGATCCCGGCTGTCATTTTCATCTCTTTAGCGGCCAGGCTAAGCGCCGGAGTAGGAACAGGCCGGTCGGAGAGTATCGCTTCTATACCGTTCTGGGAAAATACCCGGGCTACCAGCTCCGCGTATTTATCTGAAAGAAAGCGCGTATCATAACCTACGACTATCCTGCGGGGTGAGTGTTCGGTATCGCTGTAAAATCTTGCCACTGCCAGGGCGACCCGGCGCACGTTATCAAAAGTAAAATCATCGCTGATCACAGCCCTCCAACCGTCGGTGCCGAATTTTATTGCCATTTAAGTCTCCTTATCGCTTCCCTGGTGTCTTTAGCTTTAAATATGTATGTCCCCGCCGAAAGGATATTCGCTCCGGCGTCGATTATACTCTTCGCGTTTTCGGCGTTTATTCCGCCGTCAACGCTGATATCGCCCTTAAACATGCCGCGCAGCTTTTTTATCTTAGGCAGGACCTGGGTTATAAATTTTTGTCCGCCGAAACCCGGATTGACCGTCATCACCAGCACGAAATCGACGACACTTAGTATATTCTTGATCTTTTCAACGGGCGTTGCCGGATTTAAACTGACCCCCAGTTCTACCCCTTTGGCTTTTAGCGCTGTCCCTTCGCGTTTTATCTGCGCGCCGGTAACTGTTTCAATGTGCACGGTTATTTTGTCCGCTCCGGAGGCGATAAATCTTCCGGCATAAACGAACGGGTCTTCGATCATAAGATGCACGTCCAGGGGGAGCTTAGTGCATTTGCGGATATCGCCGACCACTGCCGGGCCTATGGTTATGTTGGGCACGAAGTGGCCGTCCATTATATCCACGTGCAGCAGATCCACTCCTGCCGCTTCCACCCTCTTTATTTCGCTTTCCAGGCGGCTGAAGTCAGCGGATAATATTGACGCTCCGACCAGTATTTTCATTTTAGATGTACAATTTATTTTTTTCAATATACGATAATACCTTTTCCGGGACAAAATAGCGTATGGATTTATTCTTTTTTACGCACTGGCGGATCTCAAACCCGGAGATATCCAGGGCGTGGATATCCACCGTTTTTATGTGCGAGGGCAGATTCTTAAGAGGATATCCCGGCCTCTGGGCCACGATAAACTTGACCATCCCGATTATTTCCGAGAGGTCCTTCCAGTCTTCCAGGTACTTAAAAAGATCGGAACCGATGATAAAGTAGATCTCATCCTTGGGGTTTAAGTTCTTAAAAGCTTTGACCGTGTCAATGGTGTAGGAACGCCCGCCCCTTTTTATCTCCATGTCCGAGACGGCCAGATAGGGGTTGCCTTCTATAGACAGCTTTACCATGGTCAACCTGTGGTAAGATTCGATAATCTCGCCGTTTTCCTTATGCGGCGGGATATTAGCCGGCACGAAAAATACCTTATCCAGGCCGCAGGCCTGCCTTGTTTCTTCCGCCAGGATCAAATGGCCGATGTGAATAGGATTAAAGGTTCCGCCCAGGATCCCTATTTTCATTTTCTGAGGTGCCCCTTGCCGTAGATCACGTATTTATAAGTCGTCAATTCCTCCAGGGCCATCGGTCCGCGGGCATGCAATTTGTCGGTTGATATCCCCATCTCCGCCCCCATTCCGAATTGGAAACCGTCGGTTAAGCGCGTGGAGGCATTATGATATACGCAGGCTGAATCGACTTCCCGCAGAAACTGCGCGGCAGCGGCGTCATTGGCGGTCACGATGGAATCCGAATGATGCGAACTGTAAAGGTTGATATGGTTTATCGCCTCCCGCAGGTCTTTGACCACCCTGACCGATAGTATCAGATCCAGGTATTCAGTCTGGTAATCTTTTTCCTTGGCGGCTTGCACGCCGACTTTAACGATCTTGCGCGTTAAAGAACAACCCCTGATCCGGACACCCGCTTTTTTAAAAACCTCCAGCATCGCCGGTAAAAATTTAGCCGCGATATCCCGGTGCACCAGCATTGTCTCCATGGCATTACAGGTCCCCGGCCGCTGGACTTTGGCGTTAAAACATACGTCCTTGGCCATGGAAAGATCAGCGTCCTTATCGACATAAACATGGCATATTCCCCGATAATGCTTGATAACCGGGATGCGGGAAAGTTCAGTCACCTGTTTGATCAGGCCCTCTCCTCCCCTGGGGATCACCAGGTCTATGTATTCGTTCAATTTAAGAAGGCCGCGGACCTCCTGCCTGGACGTGGTTTGGACCAGGTTTACCGCTCCGTCGGGAATTTCCGACTTCCGAAGGCTCTCTGCCAGAACCTTATAGATCGCTTTATTGGAATTTATCGCTTCGCTTCCGCCCCGCAGGATCACGCAATTTCCGGATTTAAGGCATAGGCCGATGCAATCCGAGGTCACATCCGGACGGGATTCATAGATTATGGCGATAACGCCTATCGGTACGCGTACCTTTTTTATCCAGAAGCCTGACGGCGCGCTCCATTCTTTTATCACTTGTCCTACGGGATCGGCAAGCTGAGCTATGGCCTTTAAGGAATCGCTCATATTGTTGATCTGAGCCTGGTTAACCGTGAGCCTGTTGATAAAGGCGCCCGACTGTTCTGTTTTTTTAAGGCGCTTAAGGTCTTTTTTATTCTCGTTGATTATAAAAGCGGCATTATCCAGCAGGGCGGCGGAAGCCGAAAGTAAAGCGGCGTTTTTCCGGTCAGCGCTTAAACCGGCGACCGTAAAGGCCGCGTTCCGGGATTTCTTTGCCAGACTAGCTATCATTTTAAGTCCCCATCAGCACAAGGTCATCCTTGTGGATCACTTCATTCATTTTCCGCTTGCCTATTACCTTATCCAGGTCAGGGGATGAAAAATTTATCTTTCCCCGGCCGAATATCTCTCCTTTGGCGTTGGCTATATCTACGATATCCCCGGATCCGAATCTGCCTTCATGTTTTACCAGCCCTACGCTTAAGAGGCTCTTATTGTTTAAAAGGGCTTTTTTGGCCCCGTCATCTACCAGTATTTTTCCCTTTGGCTTGGCGCAGAATATCAGCCATCTTTTACGGGCGGTCAGTCCTATATCTTTCCGCCAAAAATGTGTCCCGCATTCATCCGGCCGTGACAGGGCTAACTTAACAATGTTATCTGTCTTGCCGTCAACGATCACGCAGGAGATATTCGATGCCGAAGTGATCTTGGCTGCGGCGATCTTGGTTTGCATTCCTCCGACGCAGTGTTCCTTATCCGAAGGTTTGGCCAGCTTTTCTATCTCGGAAGTGATCTGGGGCACTACTTTTATTACTTTATTCTGAAGGCCGCGCAATCCTTCTACATCGGACATTATTATCAACATATCTGCTTCAACGAGACTAGCAACCAACGCGGAAAGTTGATCATTATCCCCGAACTTGATCTCTTCTACCGATACGGTATCATTCTCATTGATGATCGGCAGGGCCCCTAATTTAAATAAAGCTTCCAGGGTATGCCGGGAGTTAAGATACCGCGCGTGATCCTTGAGGTCATCCCAGGTAAGCAGTATCTGCGCGCACTTGATGTTATAGATCTCAAATTTATCAGCATAAAAACGCATCAGCTCGCTCTGCCCGAGGCTGGCTGCCGCCTGCAGTTGGTCGAGCTTAAGCGGACGTTTCTTTAGCCCCAGCATCTTCATGCCGTAAGCTATAGCTCCGGATGAAACCAGCACGATCTGGAGTTTCTGGCTCATCAATTCAGCGATCTGACGGACTACATGGTCCAGCGCCTCTTGGGAAGTCAACAGGCTGGAACCGATCTTAATGACTATGCGTTTGTAATCCCTTGACAATTGCTCCAATTAATTCCTCCAGCCCGATCTTATTCGACGCCGAAACAGGATAGATCTTCTTCTTTATTTGAGCGCGGAATTTCTTTAGATTTTCCTTACTTTGCGGCAGGTCGATCTTGTTGGCGGCAATAACCTGAAAGCGTTTGCCCAGCGTCTTATCGTAAAGCCGCAGTTCCTTGTTGATGATTTTATAGTCTTCTACCGGGTCCCTGCCGTCAACGCCGGCTATGTCGATCAAGTGCACCAGGATCTTGGTCCGCTCTACATGACGCAGGAATTTTATCCCTAATCCGCGGCCGCCGTGCGAGCCTTCGATCAAACCGGGAATATCGGCGACCACAAAATTCAGATCATCTGTTTTTACTACTCCCAGGCTCGGCTCCTTGGTGGTGAATGGATAGGGCGCTACTTTTGGCCTCGCTCCGGATACGGCTGATACCAGGGTGGATTTTCCGCTGTTAGGAAACCCGACTATTCCCACGTCCGCTATTAGCTTTAAGTCCAGGACCG
>JAQTUY010000011.1 GCA_028707105.1 Candidatus Omnitrophota bacterium
GCCTTGAAGCCGGACTTGAACCCGTCTTCTGTCTGCGGCTGCAGTGTATTCATTTTATTACCCCCATAAACAGACTGAGAGAGTAAAGCTTCCCCCTTACCCCCATTCTCCTGTCTGTTTAGGCTTTTTTTCATCTTTAAAAAATGTTTTTAAAACTTGTTATGAAGTGCTTAAATAAAAAACCGAGTTGTCTAAATCAAATCACTTTGGTCTTCGGCAACCCGGCTGCCCTCCAAACTTACGACGGAGGGTACGTGGTTTTGCGCCCCCAGGTTACCCTGGGTTAGCCTTTTTCGTTCCTGCGTTCGTACTATAAATATAATATATAATATATATACTGTCAAGTAAAATATTGACTATAAAGAAAGGGGTTTCACGTCTTGATTTAGGCGGTTTTTTGCCCTGGATCGGGGCTAGGCGGGGTGTAGCTTTGAACCTTAGCTATGATCTCGGGATTGGGGATATCAAACGATATTCCGGCCTCCCAGGTGGCGTTATCACCTTTTTTTACCCACATGATTTTACCAAACACCCTCATTTCCTCCTTAGAGCCGGACATAAGGAGCAACTCCAGGTGAGCATTAGCCCGCACCATTTGAGGGCAGACAATTTTGACTCCATTGGCTGAAATATCCGCGGAATTAACCTCAACCGCAAACCTATTATCCCTTGATAGAGAATTAAGGATTAAAATCGGTATTTTAGTTGCTAACCGCGGTGCCCTTCTATCATCTGTCATCTTCTTTTACCTCACTGGACATTAATAATCATGTCTCACAATGTCCAATTCATCGATAAACAATCGGAAGAATAAAAAATTGTCCAGAGTGGACATTTTACTTAAAAACTTAGGCCTCCGCCCTTCAAAAACTGCAGTATAACCGGTCCACCTACGACTATCAACACGACAGGAAGGATAAAGAAAAGTAAGGGGAAAAGAAGCTTAATCGGAGCTTTTAGGGCCATTTCCTCGCCACGCAGGAACCTGCGCATTCTGACCTCATCTGACTGGATCTTCAAGGCATCGCCCATAGGAGAGCCCATCCGGTCTGCCTGGATCAAAGTACGGACAAATGAGGATATTTCAGGCATACCTAATCTTGCCGCAAGACCTCGTAAAGCATCCTGTCTTGTCCTACCCATCTGTATTTCCTGCCAAGCAACAGCCAGTTCCTCAGTTAATGGACATTTCTTAAAGTCCTTTACTACCCTATCTATGGCTAGCATAAAGTTCAAACCCGCGCCAACGCAAAGTGTCAAAAGGTCAATAACCGCTGGCAGATCACGCGCAATTTCACTCTGCCTCTTCTGAACTTTCTGCTTTAGCCAAATATCCGGAAAAATGTAGCCGGCGAATAAAGAAAAACCAAGATACATGGGCTCAGTCTTCTTAAACACGATAAAAACGATTACGGGAACAATTACCAGGGAAAGAAGCTTAAACGCAAAAAATTCCAGGACTGTCAAAGGAGAACCCGCGTAGGTCAGCTTCTTCTTAAGTTCAGTTGTGGGCAGGGACTTCTCCAGAGGCTTAACCACACCGGAAAGCGCGGTCAGGATCTGACGCAGTTTAAATGCAGGCTCAGCTGCCTGCTTTGTAGGCTGCTCCAGCGATAAATGCACCTCATCCTTAGTTAGGGACTTAGAAATATAGTAGACGCTCCCCATAATAAAAATAAAAACAAAGATCAGGATGATCAGGTCCATCTACACCTCTATCGACGAGAATTTACGGATAAATATGATCCCTAAGACTTCCATGATAATGGAAGCGCCTATCATCAGCCTGCCTACGCTCTCCTCGAGCATAATATCAAAAAAGTGCGGGTTAAAGGAATAAACAAAAATGGCGAAAGCTACAGGCAGGCCGCCCATAATAATACCCTGCAACTTAGCCTGGACAGTAAGCGCCTTAAGGCGGCCCAGGATCTTTGTCCTCTCCCTTATGGTAAAAATAAGCTGGTTAAAGGTCTCCGTAAGGTCGCCCCCTGTCTCACGGGAGACAAGTATCGCCGTTATAATAAGGTCTAATTCCTCAATTTTCATCCTTTTTTTCAGGTTGTTCAAAGAGGTTTCGAGGGGAACTCCGATACGGTTTTCCCTGAGCATCAGGCTGAATTCCTGGGATATCGGGGGAGGCATCTCTTCAGCCAGAACCTCAAAAGCCTGCAGAAGGGAAAGGCCTGCCCGCAGCGAGCCGGAAAGGACCATCAGGCCGTCAATAAGCTGTTGGGCGAATTTCTGTCGCCTGGCCTTTTCCATCTCTTTAATAACTATTAACGGCAGGGCCAAACCCAGAATCACTCCAACGGTCACTGCCACAAAATTATGCAGAAGAAAGAATGCTGCCGCGCCCAAGACCAGCGGCCCAAGCAAGTCAATCATGATCAGCTTAGACATGGGGACGTTCAAAAACATGTCGTCGAGCTTAGGGGTGATCTTATCCATCCTTTTATTCTGCCAATCTTCCAGATGCTTCTGCATAAAAGGACGGACCGCCAATACAAGCATGCCTATAGACGCGAACGCCGTGACTAATATCAGGATTTGAAGTGTATCCATATTTTACTATTGAATTTGAGTTACGCCGGGTTGATACTGTTCACCGTCGCTGATGGCGTCGCCGGCCTGCTTGTATTTACCCATAGAACTAAAAATAAGCATCCCCAACATAGCCATAAACACCGCCACAATGACCGATATCATAAGCACATACTCCAGCGTCGTCTGGGCAGAGTTATTTTTCATCATAGTTCACGCCTATAATGGTGCCCTTGCCCTGGGGCTCTTTGAATATGCTTATTATACACGAAGCGAAGCGATTTTTAAATACTAAACTTTCCCCGGTCAAGCTTATACCCATTTTGTCATATATTTCCCTGGGAGCATCCTGGAAATTAACTTCCTTTTCCAAGGCCCAATTGTAAGTACTCATATTCTGTCGATAGAAACTTTCGATTTTTTCTACGGTATCGGTGCTAAAATAAGTCAGGGCGGCTTTTTTTCCGTTATTTCGTTCGGCGCTGTTCATCCGCGTTGCCCCGGGATAGCGCGGCACCGTCTGCAGGTCTTTTCCGGGAGTGTCTTCCGTGGGGATCTTTCCCGCGCCGGGCTCCGGCTCCACATGCAGCCTCTCCGCCGGGTCCACGCCTTCAGGCACGGATTCCAGCTGTTTCATAAGTTCATCTCCCATTTTCTGATCGCATTCAGCGCAAGGCTTATTGTCGGAAAGCTCGGGAGCCTGAGTCTGCACTACGGTAATAAAATTTTTTCCCATTATGCTCTGCACGGTTACGTTAGTGGCAGCCCCGCCCTTGCCGAACACGGCTATCCCCATATCTGCCTGTATCGATTCCGTATTCATAGACCAGCCAAAATTCGCCATTTTGCTCTTATAAAACTCCAGCACTTCTCCGATAGGGGCATTGGTCGTGTAAATAGCGTCGTACACCGGCTTATTATCAATGATCACGTTCTCCTGTTTGACCTTCTGCGCATTAGGAAAAACCGGAATATTCTCCCATACCGCCGCTTCCGCAGCAGACAACAAGCACCAAATACCAAACACGAATATAAACACAAGGCGCGTATTTAATGTCCGCATTCCGTTGTACCTCATTAAGATCCTCCTATCAAATAAGAATCGTATCTGGGGTTGGGGATCGGGCCTACCGCTCCGCCTGACGCGCGGGAACTTGAACTTGAAATGATGCCTCCTCCGGAAGGACCGTTATATTTCATCTCCCACATCCCCAAGTCCCGGTTCGGCTCGATTCGCGTTGTCGTAATCGTAGTTTCGGGATTATCGCTGACAATATTAGCAATAAAAGCAATCGGCACAGGATAAATGATCTGGTTCCATACTACAGATCCGCGGCTGGCCGTGCTGGGAAATATCTTAGCAATACCATGGGCCATTCCGCCCGTAATGGTGACCCTGTCCAGAGGCGCGCACACCGTACAACATCCCCCTTTGCACGGCAGTGCCCCGGATACATACGTCGGAATATTGGCAACACCCATAGAGCTGACGCAACCCTGATAGGTCGAAAGATACACCCAGGACGATATATAACATAAACACCATGCCGCAGGCGGGACATTATCCCTGAACAACCCGAGCAGGATGCCGGGCATCGGGATCAAACCCGGAAAAGAAGGCGCATCCGCGTCTACCGTGAAAGAATTCGCGCCTCCGCTCTTATCCGTCCAGGAATAAACCCCGGAATCGTACCCCTGACTGCTCATCCACTGGTCAAAAGAAGAATCCCGCTGTAAATAAGCCTGATACGATTCGCCGCTCAACCTGATCTTGCCTTCATCTATCCCGGCATTCAAAAAGGCCATCTGCTTTGCCGCGCTTTCCGCGTCAGCATATCCTTCGTCTCCTGCCTGCCAGGCTAATATATACTGGGCTGTCTGGGCAGCGACGAACGCGAGATAAGAAATATACCTGGTCCATTCGCTGCACATATTGATGGGGATCAGGAACATCACCTGAGTACTAAGGTATTCGGCGATCATAATGGTATTTATATCGGCGAGGGTATTCAAAGTATTAGCATGCATAGTAGAACAGGCCAAAGCGCCGGCATCGGCGGCATTGGCGGTATGGGTCTTAGTCAAACCGACCTTGCCGATATTCACAGTTACCATGATAGCCATTATCAACACCACGATAATGGCTATCATAAAAGGCGCTATCTGGCCGTCATTGCTAAAAAATACTTTTTTCATTTACCCTGGAAGACCCAGCTTTCTGTTAGCGGCTTCTGGCTCGACACCGGCCACTGCCCGGGGTTACTGCTTCCGGCAGTAACGCGGGTCTGGTTATAAGGCGGCTGCCTTTCCGCGAGGTTTCTATTAAACCATAGCCAAATGTTAACCGACCCATAAAGCAGCATGATCAGGGCCACAAAAACCAAAGCCGTTTCTAAAGTAACCTGCGCTTTTTTACCTTTTATTACTGAGGAGTTGTCCATGTTTTCTGCCTCGAGACTTCCGTGCCTACCGCGGATTGACGGTAGCGGCCGTCGGAATCCAACCCCTGCGTAACCACAATATCCGTACCGGTTTCCGTCCTAAGATAGGTAGTAATAGTGTCGGTTAATCTTGCCTGCTTTGTGCTGACCCGGGCCGTAGGGTCCTCGTATCTTGTCTCTTGCGATGTATATCCGGTGCTTGTGGAAGTCTCCACGTCTTTGATTTTAGTGCCATCCGGCAGCTCAAATTCATCCTCATTTATTGTATAATAGCTTTTTTCTTCCGGCGTGCCCAAACACCAGGCCACTGAAGCGCCGGCGCTGGTACTGCTCCTGCCGCCTTCGCCATAACCCCCAAAAAGATTGGCGGTGCGTGGATTTTTAATGATATTATAACTGGCAAAGGCATTTTCATCATAAGCCTTCTTTAACGCTGCGCGGAATGCCTGCTGCTGGAGAATCTGTTGTTCCTGCAGGCTTTGTCCGTATGAGATCAAAACAGCCAGACAAATTATGATCAACGAGCCGAATATCGCCAGTTCCGTGGTCGCTTGAGCACTATTATTTAATCTCATCGCTTTTTAGGGTAATAAATCCTGCCAACCCTCCCCCACCGTATTATCCGTAGAATGACGGGTAGTAGTATCCTGGGTTGTAGTGCCGGTGACGTTACTCTGGAGAGTGCTCTGGGCCGTGCCCTGGCTAGTGGTCACCGCATCAGACTTAGTTTCCCCGGAGACATACTGTTGGGAAGATATCTGGGAATCCGCGAGATCCTTTAGCCTGCCCTGCACTCCGCGTTTAAAATATACCTGCATTGCTATAACCACAAGGGACACCAAGCCCAAGACCGTTACATACTCCCATATACTCTGGCCCCTGCTTCTTATTTCCATACCCACCTGCCCCCGCTCTGCTGCGTAGTCTCGTCGCGCTCGGTCGTGGTCAGGCCGCCGCTGGTATTTTCAGTCGTGGCGGCAGTAACGTCCTTCTGTTGGTATATGACCGTTTGCCCAGGGCAATACTCCTCTCCGATGGCCACGCTCTGGCCGCGTAAATGCCCCTGCACTCCGCGCTTAAAATATACCTGGATAGCAATAAGCGCTGCCACTACGACAGCCACTATTATAGCATACTCCAAAGTACTCTGCGCAGCGTTACTCTTAAGCATGATCTCACCCACCCCGGGTATAAACCTATCCTGGATCCAACCGCTATTACTTCCAGTATTCCTGGTCAGAAGAGGCGACACTCTCGTTGGAATTCTGATCCTGCGACTTGACCATATCTGAAGTCGTGACTTTATTCTGGAGCACTTCATGGGTCGTGCTCTGGGTATTAGTCGTTACTGTGCCTGTCGTATACCCAGGTGAATACTGGTCGCCGATCTGATCCGTAGAATCGCGAAGCTTGCCCTGGACGCCGCGCTTCATATAGACCTGCATCGCAATCAAAGCCGCGACAATGATGCCTATGAGAAGCGCATACTCAAGTGTACTCTGCCCCCTTTTATTAAGCTTTAAAAACATTCTTCACCCCCTAAAATTAATCCGCGGCACTTGTATCGGTGTATACCTGTTGCCCTGTCTGCTGAGTCGTCGCCTGTGACGCGCTAGTTACGGCGCCGCCCTGAGCCGTATCTTTTGATGCGGCATTCTGAGCGGTAGTGGTAACATCACTCTGCATATAATAAGGTTCGTACTGCCTTGTCGCTCCGATATCGGCAGTCTGATTCTGCATGTAGTCTGTGGCGTCCTTTGTCCTTCCCTGCAGACCCCTCTTCACATAGGTTTGCATCGCAATGGCCGCGCCGATGATCAGGGCGATGACAATCGCGTACTCGGCCGTGTTCTGCCCCCTATTACTACGCAACCTTAATAACATTTGTACCTCCTTGCCCACAAGGGCATTATTGCCCACCAAAATCTATCTTATTTACCTGCGTTTCCATCTTATCGGCGGTTGTCGTTAAAGAACTCTGTACCTTCTGTCTCATTACGGTATTGGCAAAAACGATGATAGCCGCCACGATGGCAGTAAAAACGATAACGTATTCCAGCGTGCTCTGCGCTTTTCTTGATCCTAAAACTTTTAACATACCTGCACCTCCTTTATATGCTTGACTTATTGCGGCGTCGTCGGAGCCTCGACCCCCGGGGCCGGCGACTCGTAAACCTCATCCTGGACCTGTTTTAACCGGGCGTTCATCGAACGGTAAATATACTGGTGCATGGCAATAAACGCCGCGGCGATCACCGCGATCAGAACCGTATATTCGATTATCGACTGCCCTCGTGTCTTCATTGTAGTATGTGCGCCACCGCGCTGTTAAAATGCCCGGTAAAGCCCGTTTTCGCCCGGGCGATAAAATAAACCACCCCTAAAGCAAAAGCAATAAAAATAAGGGTGTATTCGACCATGCTCTGGCCGCGCACACCCTGGATTGAAATGATCATTAACCGCTCTTTCAAGGTGCCGTAAAAACTTTTAATAAAAAAACCGTAACTGTTCATGGCCCTCTTCTCCGTTACGGTTTCGGCAGCCCGGCTGACTGTCCTCTCGCTATTGACCTCGACGTAAATACGATCAAAAAATTTTACGCGTGAGCGTAGTCCCGTGGCTTTGCGCGCCCCAATCTCTTGAGGTTTGCCTTTTCGTTCCCGCTTAATGTCGTAGTCTAAATATAACATTTGCGCTCCCCTAATTCAAGCCGACGGTATTGCTTTTAGAAACCGCTTTCTACACCTGCTCCTTGATATATGTAAACCAGACCTTACCGCCGCGCAAGGCGATATCCTTTTCATTCAGGCGGCGGCACATATAGGCCAGGTCAGCCTCAAAATTATAGCCCTTGGGCAGGTAAAACTGGACCAGGTAATACTGGTTCTTCTTGTAAAAGACCGCTTTCAGAGAGTAAAAACGCGCGTTTGCCGTCGGGAAATCGTAATCTTCATACCCGGCAGGCAAAATATGCCAGCGCAGATAAGAATCCATGCCCCGCAAATAGTAATTCAGGATATCCCGGATTTCCAGCTCTTTTCCCGTTTCCTGGATGGCGGCTTCGATTGAAAATAGCCTCCGGGAAGTCGCGGTATAAGTGAAAAGTTCTATTTTATGGCTAAAATCCTCAAAGCCCTCGTCGAGGTTCGGCCAGTGGCGCAAATACAGCTCGGCTATTTCTCCGGCGCTTACCTTATCGTCGTCGATGTTGGTGCCGATAAGCAAAGTCGTTTTACTGGCAGGATCCCTCTTCAACAAACAGGCTCTAAATACAAGTGATTGATTTGTATAAGGTTGCACTAAAGTAACCTCTGACTCTGTAATGTAAAAGTGCTGATCCAGAGGCTCAAAATAAAATGGCTTGAATTCGCCGACATTAATAACCCGTCTATACTTAGTAAACTGCCAGGGCCACAGCCCAAAAACCACATACCTATGCCCTACCGGAGGAGTAATGATAGTTTCAATATTATCCGCTTTATTGCTGACCAGAGTGATCTTTTCGATCTTTTTGTCCGTAGCATCCCATTGCAGAACGAAATCGCAAAATTCCTTGGTTGGGACATCATACCCGGGAGCGCTGAATAATACTAAGGGCTTATTCCTGATAAAATATCGATTAATTAAGCTTTTAGCCTTATTTATCGGTAAAGCATAATCAAAGGGAATATTGGGGACTGACCATACCGAACGCAGCTCTGAATCTAAATGAAAGACTGCTCCGCCTTCCATAAAAATGTCCAAATACAGAACTTCCTGGAAAAGCTTTGGTATTGCCCGGCTAGCTTCAATGTCCAATGCTTTATTATTATGCAAGTCATCAAGATACGACATTACTAATTGGAAGTCATGTTTACCATTTACTAATGTCCACAATGTGGAATCGGGGCCTATTGGAGGCTTAAATAATTGCGCATAAATCAACCCTTCGGTACGGCTAACTAGTTCAGGGGCATCCGTACGTAACAACTCCTTGACCAGCCGGGTTAAGTAATAAGTCCCGCCAACTATAGAATCAACGGCCTTCAGCAGTACTGCCCCCAAGCCCACCCCTTCACCTAAATCCGGTATTTCCGGTGAATCCTCAATATGCGGCGCGGTGAGAGATTCTTTAGGCGGCTCTTTTGAGGATTCCGGCGCTGGATGTACGGCCTGGGCAGAGGCTATCGGCATCTCCACCGGAGGCGTCTCATCCTGGACCGGCATAGAAACCTCGGCTTCAGGCTTATAAGTGATCTCCAGGGGCGGATTGGTCACGACCGGTTCATCTTTAATGGGTTCTTCATCAATAGGTTGTTCTAAAACCGGCTTCTCTTCAATAGGAACAGGCGTTTCTTCAACCGGCGGTTTTTCGATAGGTTTTTCTTCTATAGGTTTTTGTTCAGTCTCCTCGGTAATGGGAACTTCTTCTTCCGGCGGCTCAAGCGTTTTCTCGACGAGGATCTCAGGAGAAGGTATTTCTTCAGGAGCCTGCGCTTCCGTTTCAACAGGCTCAGGTTCCGGTTCTGTTGGGATCTCCTCGGCAGGCGGTTCAGATGCGGGAACTTCAGGCGCGGGAGCTTCAGATGGAACCTGAGAAGTAATTTCGAGCGGTTCTTTACCCTCGATAAGAACCGGCTCAACATGTTCTGTTTGATCTGAAAGAAGCGGTGTGGACTCCTGGGGCTCATCGCGCTCCGTAGGAGCTTCAGCCGGCGCTTCTTCGACGGGAACTTCCCCTACAGGAGTTTCTGAGGAGTCAAATAATTTTTCTTCTATGGATTCTCTTTCTACTTTGGATTCGGGAGGTTGTGCCGGTTCTTCCTGCGCGGGAGGTTCTTCGAAAGGAGGCTCTTCAAGCGGCGCTTGAGTAATCGGCGCCGGTTCTTCAGGAATAACACTCTCACCTGGAGTAGGCTCAGGAGCTTCCTCAACGAGAATTTCAGGATTTTTGCGCCTCCTGCCTACAGGAGCGCTCAAGCCCTCCTGTTTCATTAAGGCGTTGATCAAAGATTTAGACAGCTCCACCTGAAATTTATCATTCACTAAAGCCGCGATCTTCCGACAGCTTAAATGCGGATTATCTCTCTTTTGCTCCAGAATAAACGCTTCAATCTCTGGCTTTAGCTTATGTGGTGACCCCATTTTGCCTCCAAATTGGACATTTTCCGGCAAAGTAGAGTATAGCCTAAGTTCAGGACGATGTCAACAGTAAATTGGACATTTATTTTAAGGAGATAACATCACCTTTTTGAGTGGATGTTTTACGGATAGCGCCTTCGGGAAGTTCAATTACCAGGATGGCCCTGAAATATATCCGGCTGAGGCGCCAGGGAGGAAGGGTTACTGCGGCTATTACTTTATTTTCTTTATCCAAAAACAGGGCGTCAATGGTAAAGCGCATAAAAAAACAGTGGATTGAATTTGAAGGTTTCAAAACCAAGGCCTGCCCTTCTTCAAGCCTTTCCCGTCCAAGCAAGCCTTTCATCCGCTTTAGGGGAGTATCGGCTATGGTGGCGTCAACCGCCAGGATCGTATTTTTTGTTTGATTAAGTATTCTCACCCGGCCTCCAAAGTAACATTCAGTAATCCCACATGCGTTTTATAACATATTATAGGACAAACGGCGGGAAGTCAAGAAAAGCGGGAGAAATATATAACAACAGATAAAAAAACGCCCTCTGCAAGTATCCAGCTCGCAGAGGGCTATAGTGGTGTTTGTTCGTACCCTGCTTATTCCTCCTTCATTATTTTGGTCAGGTCGGCTTTATCGTCCTTGACATAACCGACGCCCTCCATATTATTTCCTTTATGCTGGTCGATATATTTAGCGCTCGTCTCTTTAAAGGCATCTTTTTCCTGGGTCATCTGATTCTTGCAATCTACGGCGTAATCTTTAAGATTATTGACGGCGGTGCTCGGATTCTTGAAAAGCTGCTTAGTAAGGGTAAGAGACCCTATATTGACCTGCTTGGTCATGTTAAGCGTGGCTGTGTTAATATGTCTGGTCATATCGAGCGTGGCTGTATTGACCTGTTTGATCGAGTTAAGCGACACCGAGTTAACGCGGTTTATCGTCTTAAGCGAGCCCGTAGTGACATTTTTGGTCACGCTTACCGGGTTCATAGCAGCCCGCCCGGCTATTTTGCTCAACGCGTCAGCCCACACTAATGAACACGAACAAAACATTACTAGAAGTACTATTAAGATGCTCGATGCGTTTTTCATATCTCATCCTTTTTTTGTAATGCTCTCTGTAGAACGATATTCAAAGTATAGATTATATTTAACATAAAACAAGGCCTGGGGAAGAGTAAAAAGAAAGGGCTATCTTTTAGAAGAGGGGGGCTGCTGCCATCACTACCAGCGTGATATCATCATACTGCTCTCTGGTGCCGATATAGGAGTAGACTTCTTCCTTGATAGAATTAAGCAGTTGTTCCGCGGGTTTAGAGCCGTACTTTTGGATGAGCTCAATCAGCTTCTCAAGGCCAAACAAGTCTTCTTGGGGGTTCCTGGCTTCAGTGACACCGTCAGTGTAGAGAATTATCTTATCCCCTGGGTTAAGTGAGATCTGTTTATCTTCCAGGAAGGCGGAGATGTCCGGGACCATGCCGAGCATAAAGCCGCCGGAGATGATGGATTCGACTTTCCCGTTATTCCTATATATAAGGATATGCTCATGTCCGGCTGAGGAGTAGGTTAAGGTCTTGGTTTGAGTATCATACCTGAAGTAGAGCATGGTCATGAACTTCTGGGCGCCGATGTGCTTGACCAGGATCTGGTTAGTACGCAGAAGTATCTGTTTAGGAGAGGTCTCTTCCTGGGAGAGGGTGTGGATGGCGGTCTTGGCCATGGCCATAAGTAAGCCTGCGGCTACGCCTTTGCCGGAGACGTCACCGATGACAATTGAGACTGAAGGGTTGTTTGGGTCTTCGGGGGTGACGAAATCATAGTAGTCTCCTCCTATCTCTTTGGCCGGGAGCATCAGACCGGAGAGTTTTAATCCTTGGATGACTGGACTCTCCTTGGGGAGGAGGCTTTCCTGGATCTGCCTGCCCAGCTCTAGCTCTTGTTTTAATCTTTCCTGTTCAACTAAGCTTGAGACCAGGAAGGCGTTCTCAATTGAGACTGAAGCCTGGACTGCAAAGCCTTTCATTAATTCCAGTTCATCTTTGCCAAAGGTACCTCCGGCTAAGCGGTTATCCATATAGAGGATACCTATAGGCTTATCCCTGGTCTGTAGGGGTACGGCGATGGCTTGTTTGACAGAGAAGGTTTTGAGCTCGTTTGAGATCTTAGAAGTGGATGCGGTATCTTGGCCGGCAATAACAGCAGCTTTAGAATTCTGGACTTCATTGATAAGCTCAAGAGATAATTTGTAGTTCTCATAGGAAAAGGATAGGCCTTGGAGGTCTTTTTCCAGGTTGGAGGAGACTTTTAAAGAGAGGTTCTTAGCCTGGTCGTAGAGCAGCAAAAAGCCTCTTTCAGCTCCGGTTACCTTCAGGCCGTATTCCAGGATCTTCTGGAGCAGCTCATCCAGGATAAAGATCGAGCCGATGGCCTGGGTTACGGAGAGTAGCGAATCTAGATGGCGCTTCTGGGTCAGGACTGTACGGGAGTCTACCGATATGCCTTCGGGAGAGATGGATTCCAGGAGCTTATTGGTAGTATCTAAGTCCAGCTTACAGCCCATCTCGGTAAAGAGGTCCCTGGCTTCGATCAGGTTAGAGTAGGCTTTTTTACGGATAATTGGGTCTGACCCCATTTTATCCGAAAGCAGGAACTTGGCTTGTTCCAGGAGGATATAGGCGATGCGGTACTTGTCGCCGCCGGGGTTATTCTTGTTGGTACGCAGCCAATGCAGGGCTTTATCCCAGGTACGCACTGCCTTTTTCTTCCTGCCGGTGAGCCAGAGGTAGGTACCGTTGACTTGGAGAGTCCAGCCGTAGAAGAATTTGTACAAAAAAGAAAAGATGTGGGATTCGCATATCAGCCAGGAGGCAAGTTTTAAATACCGCCGCCTATCCCCCGCCGACAAATTGGCATCAGCGCTGACAGCGTCCAAACATACTTGTGCCCCCATGTTAAAGTTATCCAAGATCCAGGGGCCAAGATTAAAATGCGAGAAGAACAGCTTCGATGCTTCCTCCACAGCGATCACTGCGTCTTTGTGTTTACCCATTCTAGAATATGCCCATGCCAGGATAGATATGGTATAAACCTCGTTGGGCGCATCCCTTGTTTCTTTCATCAACACGCGCGCTTCTTTAATCTCATCAATCACCGATCCGTCAACATTTCCAAGCGCGCAATGCATTTTGACCTTGTTTAACAACGCCCAGCCGAGTATTTGTAAAGCTTTTGCTTCTCGAGCGATCGCAAGATATTCATAACAATCATTTAAATTTAGATTCCCGGTCACAAGATCATTATCGATCCTGAAGGCGTATCCCACGCCGGAACCCCAGTATTCTCCGTATATTTTTAATAAATTAATTGCTCTCTGCGCGGCCGCCAAGCCTTCCTTAGGCCTATTGGCAAAATAATAGGTATACGCTATATAGGCATTGGCAACGCCCTCTACTATTTTGTCGCCCAACTCCTGGGACATCTTTAGGCCCTTATCCAAATCGCGGAAAGCCCGGCTGAACCAGGGAAAGGTAGCCCAAGTAGGCCCGCCCGAGGCGTAATTGTATGCCAGGTCCGGGCTAGGCCCTTTTTTCTCGGTGAAATTCAAGCTTTTCAACCAAAAATATAATGTCCTGCTCATATCAAAACAATAATATATGTGCGCAAGTTTAAGGTAGGTCCGGACAATGAATATGTCTAGGCCAGAGGCCGGAATACGTTTGTCGCTGACAAAGACTTTCGGAAACCAGGTATGCAGCATCTGACGGAAGAACTCTTTTGTAATACCTAAAATAACGCCGATGTTGCTGCTAAAAAATGCGACCCCGAGAACCCTAAGTGCCTGCTCTAAGACTTTGACGCTGTTTTCAAGTTCTCCCTTAGCAAATAAGGTATCTCCCATCGCGGATAAAACCTGGGCCTTATAGAATTTATTCTGTGCCGGGATAAGCGAATTACATTTTCCCAACGCTTCCATTGATTCTTCAAATCTAGCGGCTAATCTGTATACCTGCCCTAAGCTCTCTAAGACCTCAATATACTCCTGTGATTTATCTTTACCCTGCTTTTCAAGGATCTGCTTGGCGGTTACATACAAGTCTATGGCCAACATACTGGCATATGCCGACTTGGCCTTATGCCCTGCCGGTATGCAATATTGAAGCGCCTTATCTTCTACTTTGCCTTGCGTGAAATGATAAGCCAAGTCATATAAGACATTATCGGTAGCCCCCTTATTCCGCGCTTCCAGGAGTTCGGCGATGTGCTTATGCAAAGGCGCCCTTTCCTCCCCGGATACTCTCTGGTAGAAAGCTTCGCGGATGCGATCATGCACAAAGAATATATTTTCCTCTCCGGTAAGGTCGCGGTAAAGAAGCTGGTTGTGAATACCATTCTCTATAGAACCCAAGACCTGGTCCTGCGATTGATGGGTCAAGTCAACCAGAAGGCTGAATTGTATTTCCTTGCCCATGACCGAACCGTAGGAAAGTATTTTTAAAGACTCTTCAGAGAGGTCCTTCATCCGTTTTAAAACCGCCTCGACGATGGTAGTGGGCAGATTGGCGTTTTTAAGCTTTTCCAGATCGTAGGTATAGTGGTCTTCCATAAGATATACCACTCTGGAGTCAAATAGCGAATGCAAAAGCTCGAGAGTGAAAAAAGGATTTCCTTTAGTCCTTTCGTTGAGCTCCTGAGCCAGCGGCAAGACAGCATCCTCTTTTTCCATAATGATCTGGCTTATCATCTGGGAAGTTTCCCTAAGGCCAAACGATCTAATGGGCATCTCGTAAAGCAAGACCTGTTTTTCTTTAAGCCTGCTGACAAGCTGGGCTAAAGGATGTTCCTTCCCGACTTCGGTATCACGGTAGCTAATAATAAGAATGACTGAAGAATTATGCAGTTTTTCCGCAAAACGCTCCAGTATTTCAAAAGAACCGTCGTCGGCCCATTGTAGGTCATCTAAAAACATGAGTAGCGGAGAATCAGGCGTAGATAAATATGTCAAAAAGTTGGTAATGGCGATCAAAAAACGGATCTTTTCTTTCTCGGCCTCCAGCTCGGTAAGCTTGGGCGGTTTGCCTATCAAATCGACGATAGCTGGGGCTATCTTAACGACTTCCCCTCCAAGTTCCCCTAAATTATCCTTAATGCGTTTAATACGGGACTGCTGTTCATCTTGCGGCAGCCGCTTTATTTTATCGATAAAAGCATCTATGGCTTCCGAGAATACTTTATAGGGGGTCTTTAGATCATATTGATAGCATTTGCCTCCGCAGAAGATACCGTTCACTCCGTGGACACAACCCCGGAGCTCATCGACTAGGCGCGATTTACCGATGCCTGGTTCGCCAAACACGAAAGAAAGATTCCCTTTTCCCTGTTCAGCCTGGTCAAGAAGGGCCTTAAGCTGATCTAATTCCTTGTCCCTGCCAATAAGACGGGTGGAGAAATCAAGCTGCCTTAGTTTGTCAAAACGGGCGATCTCAAAGTCTATTACGGTTTTGCCTTCAGCTTTTTGTTTCCGGTATTCCTTAAGATCGGCGATCAGCCCGGTTAATGATTGGTATCTATCCTGGGGGTCTTTTGCGATAAGGCGTAAGACGATATTCTCTATAACCGATGGGATCTGGCTGTTAATTTTAACCGGTGGATCGGGCACCTGGGCTATATGTTGATGGATAAGAGTTGAGACATCCTGGGCCAAGTAAGGCAGGCGGCCGCTGACTAATTGATAGAATAGCACGCCGAGTGAATAGATATCAGAACGGACATCTATAGGTTTTCTAAGGATACCCGATGACTCGGGTGAAAGATAGCCAAAGGTCGATATGATCTCATCGGGTTCGGAGATCTTGCTGATGTCGTTTAAGAGGCTATTGCCGAAATTGGTGAGCTTAACGGTTTTCAAGTCCGGGGTTACAAAGACACTTTGGGGACTGATAGATTGATGTAAAATAGAGTTCTGATGGACCAGATCAAGGGCGGATGATATTTGAAGAATGATATCTACTGTCGTATCTATTTGTATAGGCTGGCTGATATTTTGAGGCTGCTTTAGGAAGCTGGAGAGCAATATAGAATCGGAATATTCTTTTACGACGTAATCTGCCCCTTCGAATTCACCTTGGGAGAGTATTTTAGAGAGGTTAGGATGGCTGAGCCTGGAAAGCTGGTCCTGGAGGCGCTTGAAACGAAGCAAGGTCTCTAAAGGGCGTTGCTTGGTCTTTTCTTTGAGGAACCTCACGAAGACGGGCTTGTTTTCGGCGGTATCTTGGGCTTTATAGAGGACAGTGAGGTTATCCTGGGTTACTTCTTCAGTGATCTTATAACGGTTAGATACGGTTTTACCGAGCATAGCTAAGCCTTTTTGGGCTCAAGCTTAAAGATGTTTGCCGAAAGAGGAATACCCCGCATCTGGATCTCATCTAAAAAGGAGGGAATGTATCCCGTGGGCTGGAAGTCTCCCAATATATTGCCGTGATTATCGATACTGGCCTGTTTAAACATAAAAATGTCCTTGAGGATGATATGTGTTTCGTCGCTCATGCCGGCAAGTTCGGTTATCGCCATTACCTTACGCGTACCGTCGGAAAGACGCGCGGTATGCACGATAATATCGATAGCGGAGGCGATCATTTCCCTTATGGCCCGGATAGGCAATTCTACCCCGGACATCAATATCAATGAATCAAGGCGCGAGAGTACATCGTATGTGGAATTGGCGTGAATGGTGGTCATAGAACCGTCGTGGCCGGTATTCATGGCCTGGAGCATGTCCAGGGATTCCCCGCCGCGGCATTCGCCGATGATGATCCTGTCCGGACGCATCCTTAAGGTATTCCTGAAAAGGTCGCGGATGGTAATAGCTCCCTTGCCTTCGATATTGGGGGGGCGCGATTCCAGGCGCACCCAATGCTCCTGATGAAGTTTCAGCTCCGCGGCATCCTCAATAGTGATAATGCGTTCATTATCCGGTATAAACGCCGAAAGGATATTCAAGACCGTAGTTTTACCGCTTCCGGTCCCTCCGGAAACTATGATATTTTTCCTGGATATAACGCAGGCCTTAATGAACTCGCCCATTGACTGGTTGATCGCTTTAAGCTGGACTAATTCCTCGATCTTGAATCTTTCCTTCCTGAATTTCCGGATGGTCAAAGTCGGCCCGGTCAGGGCTAGCGGAGGAATAATGGCGTTGACGCGCGAGCCGTCGGTAAGACGGGCATCCACCATAGGCGAAGACTCATCGATACGCCTGCCGATAGGCGCGATAATGCGTTCGATTATAGTCTTGACCTGATCGTTGGAAATAAATTTTTTGCCGGAGCGCTCGACCTTTCCTTTGCGCTCCACATAGATCTCGTCTTTATTATTGACCATGATATCGGTTATCTCGGTGTCGTCAATAAGGTCTTCCAGCGCGCCCAGGCCTAAAGCTTCATCCATTATCTCTTTGACCAGATTACGCCGCACGTCAAATGACGATATCAGGCTGGCGGCCTCTTCGGCCAAAAGGTTGCCTACCATCTTCTCGGCTTTTTCCCGCAGTTCTTTAGTCTTATAGCGGTCGGTAAAGACCTTCAGGTCCAGCTTCTTTAAGTCAAGTTCATCGATCAGGCGTTGATGGATGCGCTTTTTTAGCGCTATCACCTCATCCTTTTCATCCGCGAGAGCCGGCTCGGCCATGGGCTCGGCCATCCCGACCTTAGACCAGAATTCACCGGTTTGCTGCGGCACGGCCTCTTTTAACTTAAGCGTATCTATCTCTTGATGGGCGAGGAAAAGCCCTTCTTTAAGCGTAATATCATCCACCAGCTTCTTTATCGCCAGGCTTACCTTGCTGGCCGGACTGTCGATGATCACCGGGGTCTTCCTGTTAACGGACTGAAGAACGGTTTTCTCCTCCGAAGGAATTAAGGCTATGATCTCAATGGGCAATGTGACCCTAACCTCCTGCCAGCTGATACTGCTTGAGCTTTCGGCGCGGTTGAGGACCACCTTGACCATTTTCAGCGGAAAATGCAGGAATTGCAGGGTATCGATGGACCATTTGGTCTGATAGATGGAAAGCACATCGGGTGTGACCACCATAAGTATAAGGTTGCATTCGTTCAATATGCTTATCAGCAGCTCTGAGAACGCCCTGCCCGTATCGATCACCACGTAATCATATTGCGGAGTGAACAAATTGAGCACTTGTTTAATGAATTGAGGGTCCAGATGAAGCGCATCCTGAGGCTTAAGCAGCCCGGCGAGAAAATCCACTCCCGATGAATGGGTAGTTATGAACTCTTTGACCTTTATGTCTTTTATTTGTTTTTTAAGGAGAGCGACGATATCGACGGCGGATTTAGTAGGGGTGATATCCAGCATTTTAGCCATATCACCGACGACCTGGGTGTCCAGGTCGATCAAAAGGACCTTTCTGCCCTTCTCTTTGGCCAAAGCAACTGCGGTGTTGGCCGCAAGAAAGGTCTTGCCTACCCCACCCTTAGTGCTCAGGATAGCGATTGTTTTAGCTTGAGCCATTTAAAATTATTAATTGTTGCGGAAAGCAACGGGGATCTCCACCCGCAGCTCATCCTGCTGTACTTGCTCGGGTAACGTAGGATACGGCGCCTGCCTGTAAACCGTTTCTAACGCGGCCTCATCCAATATCCTGTATCCGGAAGACTGCAGAAGCTTGACCTCTTTGAGGGTGCCGTCATAATTTATGTTGAGGCTTAGCTTCGTCGTTCCCTGCCATCCCGCGTTCTTGGCATCCTGAGGATAATAAACCGCATCGATTATCTTTTTATAGATAGTATTGATGTAATCCGCCAGCGAAGTTGAGACTCCGCCTTCAGCATCAGATCCAATGATCTCAATGTCGGCTGAAGGAGCTTCTTTTAACAGCGCGATAGCCGGCTGCGCCGGGGCTGCTTTAGCGGCAGTCGTTTGATCGGAAGTAATAATATCCGTTACTATCCTGGTTTCCGGGATAGTAAAGGCCTGGGTTGCCGTTTGTCCCGCGGCGGCATTCTGCTGTACCGGCTGGCCCCTGCTGATGATGCGGGGAGTAAGGGTAATGAATAACTCGGTATTACCCCTCTCTCCCGATCCGCCGCCTTCCCTGGTCGTTCTTTTCCTGAAGAAACCTCCGAATAGGGGAGCATCTCCTAAAACCGGGAATTTACGCAGATCTTCTTCGCTTTTCTGCTTCATTAAGCCGCCGATGGCCAGGGTTTGATTATTATTAAGATACAACTCGGTCGTTGTCGAACGCTTGCTCAAAGGATAAGCTTTGGCCGTGGGCGCGTCGGCATCGCCCAGATATTCCGCCTCTCCGACTTCACTAACCTCTACTTTAAGCTTAAGATGTATCCTGTCATCCGCCGTAATGACGGGCTGAATATTTAACTTTATTCCGAATTCCTTATACTCCACCGTTGATGACGTAGCCCCGCCGGTCTCGGAAACGGTAGTAGTAAAGGTGGGCTTTTCTCCTCCTACCAGCAACTCCGCTTCTTTGCCGCTTTGGCATGCCACATTAGGACGGGAAAGTATTTTGGCTTTGCCTTCGTTTACCAGGAGGTCCAACTGCGCTGTCAGGCCGGAACGGGTATAATTGAGGACATTGAACACGGCGGAAAGGTTGGGAGTAGTATAGCCGGGCTCAGACAAGCTTATCTGTCCTGGCCAGGTAAAACCAAGGGTAGAGGTAGCATCTTTATCCAGTTCCAAAACCTCAACATTGATATCAACGACGGCTTCCTCTTCCTTAACCTGGATAAGGTCGGTAGTCTTTTCTTTTAACGGGCCTAATGCGGTATCGATAAGCTGTTTTTCCTGCGCTGTCTTAACCGCTCCCAGTAAAAGAACTTTGCCTTCAGTCTCAACCGCCCTGGTATAAACTCCGGGCTGGTTCAATTCCTTCAGGAGGCCGTCTATCCGCGCTTTGATGTCGCTCATATCCTCCGACATGACCCGGACGCGATAGGACTGCTCGCCGTAATTATCCTTAAGCATGAACGTAGTCACGCCCAGGGCTTTAGGGGTCAACGTTACGGCATCCTCTGATACGTCTGAAATATCGACGATGCTGGGATTGCCGACTACCACGCGCGAGGGCACATTAGCCTCTATGACGCGCGTCTCACCCATATAAAGCTTAAGTTCAGTGCTGGTTTTAACATCCTCATCCTGAGCTAAAACGGTCCGGGGCAAAATAGCGCAACATAAAATTAATAGAAAGGTTATCTTCCTCACGCTTGTAAAACCTCCTTCATCCACAAGGATGACACCCGCGCAATATCCCCACACGGGGATACCGGCGCAATGCCAATAGGCGCCGGGTACTCCGCCACGAGGCGGACACTAGCCCAATTCCGATCAGGGCCAGGCGCTATTAGCGTTGGGTGTTATTTACTCTTACTTAAAGGCACTATCTCTTTTTGCAGCCCGCGGTATATCTCGACTTTTCTGACGGGGCCGGTCTCTTCCTGTTGTTCGTCTATCTTAACTGTTCCCTTAGGCATAATATACTGTAAAAGCGCGTCCCAGCTCGCCGGCGCAATATTCTGCACTTGCGAATCAGCCGGAGAGCGCATTATAAAACGGATCTTACCCTGTTCCTGGACAAAAGCAATCAGGTTAGCTTCCTGAGGATTCAAAGCCAAAGTAATAATAGGCGCGCCTTCTCTTTTTTCGCCCTCCTTAGCATACCTGCCGCCGCCGGCTGAAGAAGCCATTCCAAGCTGCTGGCCAACCGCTAAAACCAGGACATTCTGGAAGAGCGGGACGGTCACGATCTGGGAAGCATTCTTACCGTCCGGAGTCTGCATCGGGACAGGGATCAGCCCGATGACATCGACATAATCTCCGGGCCGCATCATCCCGGCCAGAGAAGCGATATTATCCACCATTATAGAGATCGCTCTTTTCCCGACGGGAGTCGCCATAGCCAAAGATTCGCCGCTGGCCTGCTGGTTGGAAAACAATTGGTTTAAAGTCACCTGCTCGCCCTTGGATATGCCCTGGGCCGTCACCATTCCCTGTATCCTCTCAAGAGAAGTAACTGCCTTAGGCTGGATATACTGCTCGGGAATAGACTCTAATACGACCATTTTCGGCTCGATGACTACGCCTTTAGGGATATCAGTCTTAGCCACCAGGATCTGGGTCTTAGCTGCGGCCTGAAGCTGTTTTTGGGCCTGCTGCTGAATAGCAACCTGCTGCTGATCCAGATACATCTTGACCATGAACACAGTCGCCAACGCCAGTATTACACCTATTATAAGACTTAAGCGTTTTTGCATCTACTTTATCTCCCCCTCATAAATTTCTATTTTGGCCTGGCGGGAAAGCTTCTGGATAAGCTCCTCGAC
>JAQTUY010000122.1 GCA_028707105.1 Candidatus Omnitrophota bacterium
TTTCTTAAGGCCGCCAGGATAAGATCCGAAGTGATGACTAAATAACCGAAGGCCAGGCTTTTTAAAAGAAAAAAACAGGGCAAAACCCTGGTGTAGAGTTTGCCCTTGGCGCGACAAAGATTTATGACATACAGATACCAGCCCAGGTCGATAAATACAACCCCTGAGCCAAGCAGCTTATTCCAGAACATCGGATAAAAACTGTCTTTACTTAAAAGCATCATGGTGAAGCTGAACTGCCAAACAAAGCTTACCAGGCACATCAATCCAAAAGAGATATTCAGAGGGGATTTCTTATTTTTAAGGTAAACCAGGAAGCCTATAAAAAGAAGATAGGCCGCGCCGATCAAGGGCGGGATTGCCCAGGGATTCCAACGGTAATTATTAAAGTTGAAAGCCTCAGACCACACGGGCGTATCTCCTAAAAAGGTGAAAAAGAAAAAGAGGGCGTTTCTATTTCTTCAAAACCCTATCGCGGAAAAATAGAAACGTCCCCTTTTAAAATTACCTGACTTCGTCGCCTATACTGATAGGCGCGACCTCTTCTTTAATATCGCAAGCTGAGATCAGACGGCGTATCTGCACTACCTCGATACTGCCTATTTTATTGCCGCCTCTGTTATAAATACCAAGGGTGACCCCGGGACGCATCCCCTTTTCCTCGCCCAGGTCTATCACGACAAAATTGTTTTCCCTATTGATGGCCAGGACCTTGCCCGCGTACTGCACGGGTTTGCCCGCCGGAGCCTCGGCTGAACGCACGATGATCGGAGGCAGTTCGACGGATTGCTTACTTGAGCCGGCGGCGACCGCGGCCATGCTCGCCTGGGCCTGGGCCTCCTGGACAGCCTGCTGTTTGGAAACTTCGACAGACTGGATCTGATTACTCAACTCGTTGATGCGGCCCTGCAAAGCCATCTTGTCTTTTTCCGTCTCCTGAAGTTTATTATCCAGCTGCACCTTCATATTATTCAAATTCTTTAACTGGCGCACGATACTAGTGTATTCGGCGTTAAGCGTTTTTAGCTGATTGGTAAGATCGATCTTATCTTTCTTCTCTCTTACCAGCTCAGCGGACAAGTTATCATTTATCTTTTCGTTATATATAAGCCTCCTGTCCAGGTCCAGCTTCTCGCGGTTAAGGTTGCCCATCTCAAATTCCATGTTGGACTTATCTTTCTTGAGTTCCTCAATATTCAGCTTCAGGGCGCCTAACTGCTCTTTAAAATTATTAACCTGGATCTCAAGGCCCGCCTTTTCTTTTAATACAGCCGACCAGTAAGAATCATCGACACTGCCCGGCGCGGGCGTAACAGGCTGCGCCTGGACCTGCTGACGGGTTTCCTTGCTTTTCTTCTTCAACTCCGCGGCCAACTCTTCTTTTTCATTATTAGCCGTCTCGTATTTTTTCTGCAAATCGCTTTTCTCAAGCGCTACCCTGTCCAGGTCGTTCTTGATGGATTGCATCTTGCTCTCGGCTGACGCCTTATCGGCCATCGCCGAACTTGCCTTCTTCTTCAGGCCTTCATTTTCGGATAGTAAATTAGCCTTCACAGACCTATACTCCTGCTCGATCATCTGCTTAGCGCTCATCACGTAAAAAAGAGAAAAAAGGCTGACCGCCAACAATAAGACCAGACCTACGATTAAAATCTTTGCCTTTGTCTCCATCCATCCTCCTTTTGTCCACTAGGACACACTCGCGTAAATCAAATTAACGCGAGGTGTTGCTCAGATGCCTTTTTTACAGGTGCGCGAATAAATGACGCATCACCAGACTGGCCGACCCCTGCGCCACGGCATTCTCCCTTAACTGGGAATATATTATTTTTAAGTCCTCGGAAGTCTCCCTGAAAGTCCACTCCTTGACTATCCGGGTGATCTTATCCAGAAATTCCTCTCCTGCCTCCTCCAGCCCGCCTCCGATAATGACGATCTGAGGATTCAATAAATTAACCAAATAAGCGATCTTTATGCCTAAACGTTTGGCGGCAGTATCTAATGCTTCCTGGGCGATAGCATTCTTTTTGTGGTTGGCCATAAATACGGTATTCAGATCCACCTCATCGATGCGCGTATTGGCTAATTCAAGTATTTTGGCCGCGTCTTCCTGGCCCTTATTCTCCATCACGCGTTTCTTGACGTCCCCGACGATCCCCAGGTCCATATCCCAGCGTTTCAGGAAACAGGGATTTCCCAGCGAGCAATTAAACAGGTTGTGCTCTTTATAATTGTGTATGGCTGTCTCGCCCGCGCAGCCGTTCGTTCCGGTATAGATCTCTCCGTTGATCATTATCCCGCAGCCCACCCCGGAGAACATATAAAGCACATTTTCCAGCTGCGGATCAAGGCTTAGCCATTTTTCTCCAAAGCAGGCGGCAGTAGCGTCATTCTCAATAACGGTAGGCAGGTTGAATTCCTTTTCCATCAGGTCTTTTAAGGGGATATTTACGGAAGCATAAGTGTAGTTATTATCTATTTTCTCCGGCCAGTGGATCGAATTGTCTTTCTTGTTGACCAAGCCGGCGATACCGATACCGATACCCTTTATTTTATCCATATATTCTTTGGAACGCTTCAGGATCTCGCCGGTGATGTTAACGATGCATTCGGTAATATCCCTTACTGAAGCCCCGGGCCGCTCTATCTGGGTCTTGGTGATGATGTTGCCTTTTAGATCCACCAGGATACCCACCATATTGCGCAAATTTAAGCCCACTCCTATGGCATAGGCCGCTTTGGGATTAAGATCAAGCAGCACGGGCCTTCTTCCGCCTTCGGAGATATCCAGTTCTTTTTCATAAACAAAATTATATTTTATAAAATCATCAATATAGTGGGATATAGTGACCACATTCATCCCGACCTTGGAAGAAATATCGGGGCGGCTGATGGGCCCGTAACGCCGCAGGACTTCCAGGATGTTAATATTACGCTTACCTTTATCGGTCAGGCTTTTTTCTTCTTCTAAAATTATCTTGGGCATAAACGTATCTAGTGAGTTTGAAAGACGTTAAGATATATCTTATTGTAATATACTATCAAAATTCCCAGAAGTCAAATAATTTTAATAAAACGCGGGCGGTAACAAAAATGGGGTCAGACCTATTTTTTCTGATTTCACGACGGATTAAAAAATAGGTCTGACCCCATTTTTCTGTCCCTGATTTTATTGACTGTAGTCGTCGACCATATCCACCCTTCTATCCACGACTCCCGAAGGGCTGATCACGACAAGGTTTATCTCTTTGGTCCCGGGGCTAAGATATGAAGTGCCAAATCCGGCCTGCTCGGAGGACGGCTTGGCCTCCCCCAGGTTCCCGGACCAGAGATAATTTATCTCGATCGACATACAGCCGCTTTCCGGCAGATAGGTAGCAGCGGTAACGTTCACTTTTTCATCCTTGAGCAGCTTATAAGGCGACGCTTTTACGTCTACCTTGGACATGTCGAAAGAGGCGTACTCTTCTTTAAACGAGACATCAAGAAAAGTCCGCAGGTTGTACTCTATTTCGCCGCTTCCCTCTAATTCTTTAAGCCTTTCCCCGGCTAAAGATACGCTGTCAGGGAACTTATCGCCTGCCAGCTCAAGCAGCTTATTATAATACCCTTTGGCTTTTTCCAGGTCATTCTTGTATTGCGAGAGCAAACCCAGCTGATAAATAGCGGATATAACCTGCGGAGTGATATTCTGGCTGGAAGCTAACTGCTCAAAGTACCCCATCCCCACGCCCATATCCCGCAGTACATAGGCGCTGATGATCCCGCATTTGTAAATAAGCTCGTCCTTCTGACTGGTCTGCGGGAATTTATCCAGAAGTGCCAGGTATCTGGCCCTGGTTTCGGGGTAAAGATGTGATTTCTCTAAGTTCCACCCCCGCAAATACATTGATTCCTCATTAAAAACTTCCAAACCCCCGATCTCCTCAATTTTTTGGAATATCTTTTCGGCATACGCCGGATCGCAGGCGCCCTGGTCTTTATAGACAAAAAGCTTGGCTATCGAAAACAGGGTAGCTATAGCTTTGTCTTTAGGCTCGGTTGTCACGACCCTTTCGATATAGGCATCATATACCAGAGCGGATAACGCGGTATTACCCTGCTGGTAGATCTCATCCGCCACCCGGGCCAAAGTCTCTGTCCTAGTTTCAGGGGTAATCAGCTTCTTGACATAAATATCATAAAGCTCCCGGGACTTAACCCGCTCTTCATAAGAGGCTAATTTGTCGGCCGCGTACTTGATAACGGTAATATCGGTTTCCGGCACGCCCGCGTACGCTTTGACCGCGCCGGCCAGGTCCTCCAGGGCGGCGGCTTCAAAAACATCCTGCTGGTCTTTATGGAACTGCCAGAGGATACAACGGGACAATACGCCGATCTTATCCTGGGGAGCGCTTAAGGTTATCGCTTCCTGGGCGTTTGAAGTAAGCTCATCGCGGTAATCATTGCCCTTGCTGAAATATTCGTCCCAGTTTTGAGTCGATTCCAGGTATTTGAGCTGGTCATAACGGGTATAAGCGATACAATAAGCGATCTCGGCGGCATTAGTATCCGTTTTTTGGCTTTTTAAATACTCCACAAACTCGGAGTATTTGTTATCTTGAAGATAGGCTTCCTTGGCCTTGGCCAGGTCCTCGCCCTGCGCAAAACAGACGGCGCTTGCCGCCAGGAATAAACAGGCGATAACCAAAAATGAATTCTTTAGTTTACGATCGATCATTTCTTCTTCCCTGCCTTTTTATTATTCTTAACTTCTAAACTGGGGTGTTTCCAGAATTCCCGGACAACGTAATAACTCTTACGCGGGATGCGCTTATTTAAGCCGTTCTCAAGCTCACTGGATAAAGCGACGATACCGAACCATTCTTCGTTCATATTCTTGTTGCCTTCGGCCCTGATATCGAAATAATAAGAACCGTTAGACCAGCCGGCGTGGGTATCGTGGACGCTCCAGCTTGCCTGGT
>JAQTUY010000123.1 GCA_028707105.1 Candidatus Omnitrophota bacterium
GCTTCGTAGCGGAATTAGAATGTTGCTAAGCAGTATAATTTTTGATATACTTATATATCTGGATTATTCCTAAATAAGATGTGTTGTCATTTTGCGGGGCGTGGTCATCCCCTCCGTCCTATTAGCTAGTTAAGAGCTTTTACGGACTGCGGGGATTTCGCCACGAATACAAGAAATGCGGGGCGTGGTCATCCCCTCCGTCCTATTAGCTCATTAAGAGCATTTACGGACTGCGGGGATTTCGCCACGAAGCCAAAAAACTTTTACGGGGCGTGGCTCAGTTTGGCTAGAGCGCGACGTTCGGGACGTCGAGGTCACAGGTTCAAGTCCTGTCGCCCCGACCATTCTTTTCCGGATCTTAAGGATCCGGAAAAGGATTGGTCGATTGTATAAATACTATGAAGCAGCAGGTCCGAGTTTACTATAAGGGCAGGGTCCAGGGCGTGGGTTTTCGTTATTCTGCCCAAGAGTTAGCCCGCGATTCAGGAGTAAGCGGATGGGTAAGAAATCTTCCTGACGGCGGGGTAGAGATAGTGGCGGAGGCCGAGGAAAGCGTCTTAAGGGGATTTCTAGAAGCGGTCAGTGAACGCTTCTCTTCTTATATCAGGGATACCGACACCAATTGGGAAGCTGCCACGGGTAAGTTTGAAGAATTCGGGATAAAGCCCTAACCTCCAGAAAAAATTGCGCTACGGAATCTTTTCCGATACTCACTCTAATTTAGAAGCCCTTAATGCGGTCATTGAAGCCTATAGGAAAGAGGGTATAGACGAATATTTATGCGTAGGCGATATCGTAGGTTACGCCGCCGACCCTAAAGAATGTATCCTGACGGTAAGAAGCCTGGCTGCGCATACGGTGGCCGGCAACCACGATTGGGCGGCGGTGGACCTGTTATCCACTGAATATTTCAACGAGACCGCCAGGGACGCTGTTGCCTGGACAACCACCCAGCTTAGCGCGCAGGAAAAAAGTTTTTTAAAAGACCTGCCGCTCCTCTATAAAAATGAAGACCTGACCCTGGTACATTCCACGCTGGAAAATCCCCAAGAATTCGGCTATCTAGACGATCTGAATACCGCTGAAGACAGCTTTTGGTCGCAGGAAACGCCTGTTTGCTTTGTGGGCCATACTCACGACGCCGGCGTTTTTATCAAGGATAGATCCGGCAAGGTTTCCTATAAGAAGGAAGACACTATTAATCTGTCGCCCGGGTGTAAATATATTATAAACGCGGGCAGCGTCGGCCAGCCGCGTGACCTGAATCCCAAGGCATGTTATTGCGTTTTTGACACGTCAAAAAAGAAGATATTCATCAAGAGAGCGCCTTATGATATCGCCGGGGCGCAGGAGAAGATCATTGCCGCAGGGCTGCCTCAGGCTTTGGCTACCAGGCTGGAATTCGGCAGGTAAGTTTGACTATGTCCCATCAAGCCAAGAAAGAAATAGAGAGACTAAAAAATCAGGTCAGGCGGCACAATGACCTTTATTATGTCCGGGCGCATCCTGAAATATCTGACGGCGAGTATGACGCTCTTCTGCGCGCCTTAAGGGAGTGGGAAGAAAAATACCCTGAATACCAGACCGCGGATTCTCCGACCCAGCGCGTCGGCGCCGATATTTCAGGGGGGTTTAAGACCGTCAGGCACATCCGCAAGATGCTTTCCCTGGATAATACTTATTCTTTCGATGAGCTTAGGGAATGGGATGAAAGGGTGCGTAAGGGCTTGTCAGGCGCGCACGCAGAATATGTGACGGAATTAAAAATAGACGGCGTAAGCGCCAACCTTACTTACCGGTCGGGTTCATTGGTCCTGGGTACAACCCGCGGAGACGGAGAAAGCGGGGAGGATGTCACGCAGAATTTAAAGACTATCCGCGCTATCCCCCATACTTTGCGCGCCAGCGATATACCGGATTTAATTGAGATACGCGGTGAAGTATATATGCGGCATGAGGATCTCGAGGCCCTCAACCGTGAAAGAGAAGATAACGGCGAGGCTGCTTTTGCCAACCCGCGTAACGCCGCGGCCGGATCCCTGAAGCTTCTGGACGTAAGCTTAGCCGCGGGCAGGCGGCTCAATTTCTTCGCCCATTCTTTAGGAGAATTAAAGGGGTATGGCGTCGCTGACCACTGGCATTTTTTACAAAAGCTAAAAGACTGGGGTATGCCGGTCAGTCCTGAATCAAGATTATGTTCCGGCTTTAAAGAGGTCATTGACTATTGCAATTCCTGGCAGGAGAAGAGGGGCAGCATCCCTTATGATATTGACGGCGTGGTGGTCAAGGTCAATTCTTTAAGCTACCAGGCTAAACTGGGTTTTACCCAGAAGAGCCCGCGTTGGGCCGTAGCCTTTAAGTTCCCCGCCCATCAGGCGGTCACTACGGTCCGAAAAATAAATTTTCAGGTAGGAAGAACAGGCGTAATTACTCCCGTAGCCGAACTCGAACCGGTCGCCTGCGCCGGTGTGACCATAAAGCACGCCACCCTTCATAACTTTGACGAGATCAAGCGCCTGGGAGTGAAGGAAGGGGACCGTGTTAAAATAGAGAGGGCCGGCGAGGTCATCCCTAAAGTGGTCGAGGTCGTTTGCAGCGCGGGCGGGAAAGCGCCGGCCATACCCAAGGCCTGTCCGGTTTGTTCCGGGAAGGTCGTAAAAGAAAAAGAAGAGGATGTGGCTTACCGGTGTATCAACCCTTCCTGTTCCGCCCAGCTTGAAAGGGGTATCCTGCATTTTTCCTCCCGCGGGGCAATGGATATCGAAGGGATGGGAGAGGCAGCGGTAAGGCAGCTGGTGGAATTGAAAGTCTTGACTAATTTTGCGGATATATACAAAAAAATAAATAAGGATGTCCTGTTAAAACTGGAATTATTCAAGGATAAGAAGGCGGAAAATCTTCTCGCGGCAATAGAAAAGAGCAAAGAGCAGCCCTTGTCGCGCCTTATCTTTGCTTTGGGTATCCGTCATGTCGGGGAGAAGGCCGCTTATGTCCTGGCGCGGCGCTTCCGGACAATGGACGGACTTTTAAAAGCCAAAAAGGAAGACCTGGTCGCCATATATGAAGTAGGGCCGGTACTTTCAGTATCAGTGGCCGGCTTTTTTAAACAGCTCCAGACCCGTAAGCTTATAGATGACTTGCGCGGAGCGGGCCTGAATTTCAGCCAGCCTGCGTCCGAAACAGCATCCGGGCCGCTGGCAGGCAAGACCCTGGTTTTTACCGGGGAGCTTAAAGATTTTTCGCGCCTGGAGGCTAAAGAAGCAGCCCGCCGCTTAGGCGCCGGAGTTTCTTCCAGCGTCAGCAAGAATACGGATTTTGTGGTAGCGGGCGGGGCGGCCGGATCAAAATTATCTAAAGCCAGAAAACTGGGAGTGAAGATTTTAACTGAAGAACAATTCAAGGAGATGATAAAATGAAGAAGCAAACGTTCCGGAGGGCGGTTGAGCTTATTACGGTTTTTTGTTTTACGGCGTCTTTAGCCGCCGGCTTAACGGGCTGCGAAGCCCTGACCAGGAAATTCACCAGAAAGTCAAAAGATAAGGAAAAAGAGAGCGAGCCGGTCCTGATCCCCCAGGAATATCCCTCTCTTTTTAAAAATACCACCGAGGCTTACCGGCAGTACCTGTTTTATTGGAAGTCCTGGCAGGATGAGCTTCTTAATTCCATCTCCAATCATTCCAGTTCCAAGAAGAAGGTCAGCTGCGTGGACGAAGGGATAAAGAACCTGGCCTTTATGAAGAACCTCCTGAGGGAAGAAAAGCAAAAAGGGCTGGAGGGCTATATAAAACAGATGGCGGACCTGAGGGATGATCTCCGGAAAGACCGTTATGGATCGAATGGGACGCTTGAGCGGATGAAGGCGGAGTCGCTGAAAAGGAATATCCTGCGCGATTACTCCTACGAGCAGGTCAAAGGCTTCTTAAAAGATGATTTTGGAACAAATTAAAGTAGGGCTGATGCAGGTGAATTGTTATATCCTGGCAGACCCTCAAACCCGCGGGGCGATGATCATCGATCCCGGAGATGAATACGATAAAATAGCGCAGCTCCTGGGCAGGAAAAAGCTCAAAGCCTCCTTTATCGTCAATACTCACGGCCATATCGACCATATCGGGGCGGAAAACGAATTTAGCCTGCCCGTATACATCTATAAGGATGAAGTGCCGATGTTAAAAGACGCCTCGCTTAACCTTTCGGGATTTTTGCAGGCGCCGTTTACGGTCAAGGCCGAGGTCAAGGCTTTAGAGGATAACCAGGAGATAACGCTGGACAGCCTGCGTTTAAAGGTGCTGCATACTCCCGGCCATACCCCGGGAGGGATAGCGCTTTTATTGCTCCAGCCCGAAGGTAAAATAGTCTTTACGGGCGATACTCTTTTTTACTCGTCAGTCGGGCGCACGGATTTTCCGGGCGCCTCGTCCAAAACGCTGATAAATTCGATCAAGACGAGGCTGCTAACCTTAAGCGACGATACCGTTGTTTATCCCGGCCACGGCCCGCGGACTACGATCGGGCAGGAAAAAAAGAATAATCCCTTTTTAGGATAACTTATTTTTAGATCATGCGGCAACTCATCGAAGCCTTCTTGAATTATATCTCGGTTGAACGCGGCCTGGCCCGGAATACCATTATTTCCTACCAGGAGGACCTTAATTTTTATATCAATTACCTGGCCGGCCATAAGGTCGAGGCTATCTCCGGCTCCACCAGGAACGACGTTATGGATTTTATGATGGACCAGAAGGAGCGGGGATTGTCCGCCAATTCCATTTCCCGGAGGCTCGCGGCTATCAAGGCCTTCTACAGGTTTTTGGTCAGGGAAAGGATATTAAAAACCGATCCTACCAGCCTGATGGAAGCCCCGAAATTATGGAAGAAGATACCCGAAGTCCTGTCCGTGGATGAGGTGGAGCAGT
>JAQTUY010000124.1 GCA_028707105.1 Candidatus Omnitrophota bacterium
ACCTCTTAGACCAGGCACGCTTAAGACAAGAGCTGGAGCTGGGCCGTGAGATCCAGATGGATCTCCTGCCTAAAGTCACACCCGTAATACCCGGTCTTAAGCTCTCCGGTCTTATGCTCCCGGCCAAGGAAATAGGCGGTGACTACTATGACTTCCTGCCTAACCCGATAACCAATAACCTCTCTGTAGTCATCGGTGACGTCTCCGGCAAAGGTGTAGCCGCAGGCCTGCTTATGGCCATGGTCAAGACCTGCCTCTATGCCCTGAACAAGCAGCCGATCACCCCTAAAGCCATACTCTTATCCACTAACCAGATGCTCTATGAGCATATCAATGCCAAGAAGTTCATGACTATGCTCTACTTAACCTGGGACCCAAGCCAGAAGAAGCTCTTCTACTCCTCAGCCGGACATGAGCATATACTGATATACAGGGCGTCTGGTTCCGCCACTGGCGGCGGAACCAGCGCTGGCATTCCAAATGCACACGGCAGCGTCGAAGCCATCATCTCCGGCGGCTTCATGCTGGGGATGGTCCCTGAGATAGACGAGTACCTGGAAGACCGGAGCCTCTCCTTAAACCCGCAAGACAAGGTCATCCTCTACACTGACGGTGTAACCGAAGCCAGGAACACAGATGAGGACCTCTTCGGCCTGAAACGCTTAACCGATATCATCTCCCAGCATGGCCATAAGCCGGCCCAGGACTTACTATCTATCATCAAGGAAGAAGTCTACGCCTACATCGGAACCAGAGAACAGTATGATGATATTACTCTCGTAGTTATGGAGGCGACGTAACGTAAAGGACCCACTTTCCCGTTCAGTTTGGAAACAGTTTCCAAACTCGGTGGTGATGGAGGCTACATAACTCTATTGTGTAAATGAGATTGACCTTGTGAGCATTTGCTTTATAATATAGCTTATGCTTGGTCAAACCATTGCTAACCGCTACAAACTAACCGAAGAATTAATCTCCAACCCTCTCGCTACCCTTTATAAATCGTTTGACCTTCACGACAATAAGCCTGTACTCCTAACCCTCTTATCTGAAAAAGCTTTATCTCGTCCTCTGGAAGTGCAGTTGCGTTTTAAAAGAGCAGCTGAACAATTCTTGAAGCTAAATCATCCGAACCTGCTTAAAATTTATTCAATTATTGAATCCGACAACCAGATTTATCTAATATATGAAGATTTTTACTCTCAAGCCTTATCAGATTATCTCAACCAGCCTCAGAACTTGAATCAGCCTCTAAATACCGATACAGCAGTAGAGCTGATCCTCCAGGTCTTATCAGCCTTATCTCTAGCCCATAAACAAAACCTCCTGCATCAGGCCATAAAGCCGCAGAATATACTTTTAAGCCAAGAGGGAGGACAGCCGGCCCAGGTAAAGCTCTTTAACTTCGGTTACTCTATCTTGCAGGACATAAGCCGCATCACCGAGAAGGATGAGATAGTCTCAACCTTCGGCTACCTATCCCCGGAATCAAGCGGAATCCTAAGAAAACCCGTTGACTCCCGCTCGGATATCTACTCCCTGGGTATACTCTTCTACCAACTCTTAACCGGAAGATTACCCTATATAGCCGATGATATCTCAAACCTTATCCATCAGCATATCGCTACCAAACCAACTCCACCTTCTAAACTCAACAATTCCATACCGCCAGTCTTAGACAATATCATCCTGCGCCTCATTGCAAAGGAGCCTACTGAACGTTACCAGGGTTTAGCCGGTCTTACCTTTGACTTAATGGAATACCAGAACCAAAGAAGACAAGGCAAAGAACTGGTAGACTTTGAAATAGCTCGATTTGATAAGCTAAGGGAAATCTCCTTCTCCACCAAACTCATCGGACGGGACAAAGAGCTAACGCAACTAAACGACCTCCTAAACAAAACCAAACAAGGCCAGGGCTCGCTTGCCTTTGTCTTTGGCGAACCCGGCATCGGCAAATCAAGGCTGGTTGATGAACTACGCGGCTCCATTCACTCCCTCAACGGCCTCTTCTGTGGAGGCAAATGCTATCAATTTGAATTTCGTACTCCCTACAAAGTCTTCTCAGAAGCCATAGATGCCTACATCGAAAAAGTAAAGCGTCTTTCCGCTCAGGAACAGCAACTCCACATCAAACAAATCAAGGACTCACTTGGCGAACTGGGAGGGGAGGTAGTCAAGATAGCCCCTTCCGTAACTGACCTCATTGGCCAACCTCCCAAGCTCGTAGAGCTAGAGCCGGAAAAAGAGAAGATTAGGTTTTTGATTACGGTTACCAATTTCTTAACCTCGCTTGCCTCTTGCGAGAGTCCTCTTTTAATGTTCCTGGATGACCTCCAATGGGCAGATGACGGCTCTTTGGAAATCCTGGAGCGCTTTGCCGAAAAGCTCCAAAACTCCTCAACTACCTTAATCGTCAGCTACCGTGATACCGAGGTGCCCCAAGGCCATCCTTTAGCTGTGCTGATTAAGAAGCTCAAAGACAAGCAAACACCTCTTTCCGAAGTGCCGGTTAAGTTCTTCACTGTTACCGAGACCTCCCAGATGATTAGCCAGATCATCATGGAAAAAGAGGAAGCTGTATTACCTTTAGCCAATGAGCTGCAGGAGAGAGCTAAAGGTAACCCTTTCTTCACCCTCGAACTCTTGCATTCTCTAGTTGACTCCAAAGTTATCTACCTAGAAGAAGAACACTACACATATGACTTAACTCAACTCAAGACCGCAAGTCTTCCTACCACTATCGTAGAGGCTGTCTTAAAGCGGATGAAAGATATTTCTGAGGAGAACCTTAGAATACTCTCATATGCATCTGTTATGGGAAAAGAGATAAATTTCAGTCTCCTTACGGACTTAACTCAAAGACCTCAGGATTCCATATTAAACTCCATAGAAACCGGCATAAGAAGTCAGCTCCTCTACCGCGATATCACCGGCCAGGAGAACGTCTTTTTTATGCATGACCGTATCCGTGAAGCCTTCTATCAGCGAGTTCCTGAAGAAGAACGCATCCCCTTACATAAACACATAGCTGAAGTCCTGGAAGAACAGCATAAAGACAATCCTGATCCCGTTCTTTACGATCTTGCCCACCATTTTGCTCAGGGGAAACTGGAAGAAAAAGCTCTAGACTACTCGATTAAAGCCGGCCATAAAGCCAAGAAATCTTATAGCAATACACTGGCAATAGATCTTTATAATACCGCCAAGGAGATCCTGGAGAAACAAGATAAGACAAGAGAGCCGCGATACGAAGAAATTTTGGAAAGCCTGGGAGAGATTTATCGCCTAGCGGGAAGATTTGAGGAATCATTAGCGGTTCTTAAAGCTTGCGAATCTCTTATTTCTTCTAATGATGCGCTACATAAAGCTCAAGTTCTTTCCAAAATTAGCGATACTCTTTTTGATAAGGGCGAGGTCGAAGATAGCGCCAGGGCGATAGAAAAGGCATTTACTATATTAAAAATTAGGATACCCAATCTAAAAATAGGCGTTTTTTTTGGAATTGCAAAAGAATTTGCCCTCCAAATATTGCATATTTTGTTTTCCGATCTTTTTGTAAGGGATAAATATAAAGGATCTGCTAGGGACTTAATTATTTTAAGGCTTGGTGACAGATTAGGGCATGTTTACTACTTTTCCGATGTAAACAAAGTGTTTTATGCTTTTTTGCGGTTCCGCAACTTCGGTGAAACAATAGGTCCATCCTCTCAACTTGCCTATTGGTATATAGACGGCGCGGCTGTTTGGCCTGCTTTACCGTGGCATAGTCGCGCTTTTATAGATGGCAATAAAGGGGTGAGGATGGCGCAGGACTTAGGAGATAAGATAAGAGAGGGGTGCGGCTTTGCGTATCTTGCTCTTTCTTCTTATGCTGCCAATAAACCCAGGGAAGGTCTTGAATCCGCTGGAAAAGGAATCAATTTGCTGAAAGGATTAGGCGAATATTTTGATTTAGGCACAGCGTATGTCTTTCGAGATCATAATAATTTGATATCTGGAAAATCCATAGAAGAATGTATCCGTGATAATCAAGAATTTTTTAAAGTAGCTAGGGAGGCAAATCTTCTACAGCCTTTGGGCTGGGCTTTATTCTTCAAAGTTAAAATACACTCAATAGCGGGCGATATTAATGATGCTTTAATAAATGACATTAAGGAATCTCGCAGGCTGATGAAAATTACAAGAGATAAAACAAACGAGATGAATACATGGACGTATTCATCTTATATGTATTTAAGAAAATGTATGTACAGCGATGCCATCCAGACCATAGAGCAAACAATAAAATTGTTTCCCACTCATTATAACAAGTGCAACTGGGTGCTTGACATGTTTCCCATCGGCGCCCAAGATTACTTAGATGCTATTGTAAATACACCAAATCTACCGAAAGACCAAAAGAAGCGCTACCTTAAGCGCGCCCGCTGGTTCTGTCATCAATCCTGGAGATGGTCATTGTTTTACAAATTTTTCTACGGCCACTCCCTCCAAGTCACCGGAACTTATCTCTGGCTCACCGGCCACAAGAGGAGAGCCGTGCGTACCTGGGACAAGGCTCTTAACTGGCTGCGCACGAACAAGAACAACCCCGGAGGGGACAAGTACCGTATCGCCTACATCCTCCTGGAGGAAGCCAAGTTCCTGCTAAGTGATAACCCCCAGGACAAAAAAGCCCTGGGCAACCTCCTGGAAGCCAAAGAGCTCTTCTCCAGTATGGGCTGTAAGCTGGACTTAAAGACCTGTAATGACCTGCTTCAGAAGATCATGCCCTCAAGCGAAGGCTTAGAGGGAAGGGAAGCCCTGACCCAGAGGCGCCACCTGGAGAGCCTGCTCTCAACCACCCGGGCCATCGGCTCAGTCTTTGACTTGGATGAGCTGTTAAACAAGATCATGGACTATGCC
>JAQTUY010000125.1 GCA_028707105.1 Candidatus Omnitrophota bacterium
GGAGCTTCCAAGTCCCATCCGCAGCTATGCGAGAAGTGCCTGGAAGCGATCAGAGAGGAGAACTCAAAGTGAAAAAGAGAATGACTAAGAAAGACCTGACCTATTTTAGGAAACTCATCCTGCAGAGAAAAGAGGAGATCGTCACCGAGATAAAGCATATCTCTGAAGACACTTTGAAAAAATCTCAGAGAGACGCGGCAGGGGATATCTCCGGGTATGCCTATCATATGGCGGATATCGCCACCGATACCTATGACCGGGAGTTCTCTATGGGCATTGCTTCCAATGAAAGAAAAATAGTATACGATATTGATGATGCCATCAAGAGAATAGAGGACGGCAGTTACGGTATATGCGAGGATTGTAAAGGTATAATCGCCAAGACAAGGTTAAAGGCCATTCCCTATGCGCGCCTCTGCCTCAAATGCCAGGAAAAAAGAGAAAAATAGCGTCCAGCTGCGCGGCGCGGGCATCTGGATGATCATCGCGGTCCTGCTTTTGGACCAGCTGACTAAAGCCCTTATTACGCGCTATATCCCCCTGAATCAGTCCGTCGTTTTGATCAAGAATGTCTTCAGTTTTACCCTTGTATATAATACGGGGGGAGCCTTCGGGATCTTTAAGAACCAGACCATCCTTTTTATAGTTATTTCATTGATAGCGCTTCCGGCCATATATTTTAGTTTTAAGGTCCAGTCCGGCCGCCGCCGCAGCGCGGTGACCCGGGTGGCTTTATCCCTGGTCGTGGCGGGCGCGATAGGGAACCTGATAGACCGTATTTCCTGCGGGTATGTCATTGATTTTCTGGATTTTCACATCTGGCCGGTTTTTAATGTCGCCGACAGCGCCATTACTATCGGAGCGGTATTACTGGGGTATTCTCTCCTGAAAACAAAAGAATAGCCATGCATCCAATCATCTGCCAATTCGGCCCTTTTACCGTCTATTCCTACGGCCTGGCGCTGGTCGTTTCTTTCCTGACTGCTTCATACCTGGCGCAAAAACAGGCCCTGCGCGGCGGCATTGACCCGCAGGCTATCTTCAACCTTCTTTTTATCTCCTTTATCTGCGGCGTCATCGGCAGCCGCCTGTTCTACGTGATCGAGAATTTTGGATATTACCTGGGTAATCCGCTGGAGATGGTCATGTTCCAGCACGGCGGGCTTTCCTGGTTCGGCGGCATCTTCCTGGGCTGCCTGTCCGCGCTCTGTTACCTAAAAATAAAAAAGCTTCCCATATATAAGACTCTGGACCTGATCATACCGTTTGTGGCCCTGGGGCAGGCGATCGGCAGGATCGGTTGTTTCTTGAACGGCTGCTGTTACGGCAAGCCGTCTATCTCCTATGGCGTATATTTCCCGGGCCTGGACGCCCGGCTTATCCCTACCCAGATCTACTCTTCGGCGGCGATGTTCCTGATCTTCCTGTTCCTGAAGCGCCGGCTTGAGCGCCCGCACAGGGACGGCCAGGTATTGTTCATGTACTTCTTACTTTATTCGATCAAGAGGTTTACGATCGAGTTCTGGAGGGCGGACAATCCTGTCGTGGCTTATGGCTTGACGCTCTTCCAGTATATCAGTATTATTGTTTTTTCCGCGGCGCTCTGGCAGCTGGTATCCGCCGGAAGGAAAAAATAAAAATGCGGGACTTCATTTTAAAGATCAACGATGAAAAAGAAGGGATGCGCCTGGATGTGTGCCTGTTCCAGTTCTTTCAGGCGCAAGATTTAGGCCTTTCGCGCACTACTATCCAGAAGGAAATACTGGAGGGCCATGTCACATTGGCCGGGGCCGCGGTCAAGGCCAACCACAAAGTAAAACCGGGCGACGCTTTTGAAATAAAGCTCGGCGACAGGAAACCCGAGACGATCGGATCCGAGGATATCCCGCTGGACATTGTCTATGAGGATGATTTCCTGGCGGTGATCAATAAACCTTGCGGATTAGTCGTGCATCCGGCTCCCGGGAATAAAGAGCACACCCTGGTAAACGCGCTGCTGCACCATTTTAAGAATATTTCGCAGGTCAATCCCGGCAGGCCCGGCATCGTGCATCGTCTGGATAAAGATACGTCGGGGCTTATGCTCGCGGTCAAAGACGATAAGACGCACCTGGCACTGGCTCAATTATTCGCGCGGCATGACGTCAAGCGGCAGTATGTCGCTTTGGTCAGGGGGAGCATGGAGTTCGATGAAAATATCATCGAGGTGCCCCTGGGCAGGCACCCCACGGATAGAAAAAAGATCGCCGCGGGCTTCGGGGATAACACTAAATATGCCAAGACCCATTACCGCACGCTAAAGCGCGCCGGCAGCGCCAGCCTGATTGAACTTACGCCTTTCACCGGGAGGACGCACCAGCTAAGGGTGCACCTGGCTTTCATCGGCCACCCGATATTGGGGGATAATAAATACGGCCGGAAGAATGAATTTCCCCGCCTGGCGCTCCACGCGTTCTATATCGGTTTCATTCATCCGGCGACAAAAAAATTCATGGAGTTTTCAACGCCCATACCTCAAGAGTTCACGGATTTTGTAAAAAGCAGGCCAGGATAAGTTTATAAGAATTCCTGTTCTTGCCGCACATTAACCATCAGAAAATACTTGATTTATATATAATCAGTGCTACAATATTTTTTAATGTAATCTATAAGGGTCTTATAGTAAATTTAAGGCTAAAAAGGGAGGGGCGCATGTTAAAGGCAAAGTTACCTTTAATAATCTTAGCCGTAATAATCGTTGTATGCGTGGCTGTTATCGGGTATTCATTCAATCAATTACAGAGCGAGAAAGCCAGAAGCCAGTCTTTACAGGGCCAGGTGGAGAATCTGGAGAAGAGGGAATTAGACCTTAAAGCCAAGCTGTCGGATTCCAAGAAACAGGCCGCGGACTTAGAGGCGGAATTAAAGGATTCCCGGGCGCAGATAGAGACTTTGAGCGGTGAGCTTGATGTCGAAAAAAGATCCAAACAGGACACCGTCATTGAGCTGGACGGGATCAAGGCCGAGTTAGAGGCGCAAAAAGCCAGGAAGGCGGACTTAGAAGGCCAGTTAAGCGCCGCCCAGGCCGAGATAGGCAAGATGCAGGGGCAGTTAAAGGATGCCAAGGCTAAGAAGATAGACCTGGAAGCTAAGGTCAAGGACCTCGAGGCCAAGATCCAGAAAGTAGAGCTTGGCACCATCAATGTCGGGGCGGAGGGCGAGCAGACACCCGGCGAAGCTGAAGGAGTAGCCGCGCAGCCGGCAGCGCCCGGACTCGAAGGCAAGATACTGGTAGTGAATAAAGAATATAATTTCGCGGTCATTAACCTGGGTACTAAGGATAATGTAAGTATTAATGATATATTCGGCGTATACTCCAAAGGTAAGCATATCGGTGATATTAAGGTGGAGAAGGTCCACGAAGCCATGTCTGCCGCTAATTTTGTCGCTCCGGCTATTAAGGATAAGATAGCTGAGGGGGATAAAGTGATCCTTAAGGGCAGGTAAGTTCCAGGCAACGTCCGTTTTTGGACATTATTTTTGCAAGCTAAAAGCCCGCGGGCCAACCGGCCCGCGGGCTTTTCTATTTATGAAGCCAAAACAACGTAAATTTTTATTTGACATATAGTTTAATCTCTGCTAATATCCTCCATTATGCCGTATTAATACATAATTGGAGCATACAAGGTTTTTTGTTCTAAAGGGGGAAGGCTATGGCACTGGCAAAAGACATATTAAAGAAGATAATAAACTATCTTTTGGGCCTATTTTCCAATGATATGGGGATAGACCTGGGAACCGCGACTACCCTGGTTTACGTAAAAGGCGAAGGGGTCGTTCTTTGCGAGCCGTCAGTCGTAGCCATTGAAAAGGATACTTCTCATGTGCTGGCGGTAGGCGAAGAAGCAAAACGCATGCTTGGCCGTACCCCCGGCAACATCGTGGCCATACGCCCCATGAAAGACGGGGTCATCGCGGACTTTGACATAACCGAGGCTATGCTCAGGTATTTTATAAAGAAGGTCCATCATCGTCGCGTCCTGGTCAGGCCCAGGATAGTGATCGCTATTCCTTCGGGTATCACGGAAGTCGAGAAACGCGCGGTCAAGGATTCGGCGGAGCGCGCCGGAGCAAGGGAAGTATTCCTGATCGAGGAACCGGTTGCCGCGGCCATAGGCGTGGGCTTGCCCATCCAGGAGCCGATCGGGAATATGATAATCGATATTGGCGGTGGCACGACCGAGATAGCCGTGATCTCGCTGGCTGGGATAGTCTTTTCCAAGTCTATCCGCATCGGCGGGGATGAGATGGATGAGGCGATCATTGAATACCTCAAAAAAAGTTATAACCTTATGGTAGGCGAGCGCACAGCGGAAGATATCAAGATAAAGATCGGTTCGGCTTATCCACAGGAAGAAGAGATGACCCTGGAAGTTAAGGGCAGGGATCTGGTAACCGGCCTGCCCAAAGCCGTTACCATCGCTTCGGAAGAAGTGAGAGAGGCATTAAAAGAACCCCTGCGCGCTATTTGCGAAGTCGCCAAGATTTCCCTTGAGCGTACTCCCCCGGAACTCGCCTCTGACCTTATCGAACAGGGAATAGTCATGGCCGGCGGCGGCTCGCTCTTAAAGGGCCTGGATAAGCTGATAGCCGAAGAAACAGGACTACCGGTGCATATCGCCGAAGACCCCTTAACGGCTGTGGCTCAAGGCACGGGTAAGGTCCTGGATGAAATAAAATATTTGAGAAAAGTCACCGTTTCCGTAAGATCCGAAATATAGCCGGCCCGTTATCCTTTAAGATGTGATTAAAATCAAATCCAAGAAGTTAATATCCTGCCTGATCGCTTTCTTCGTGGTTATCTTATGCGCCAGT
>JAQTUY010000012.1 GCA_028707105.1 Candidatus Omnitrophota bacterium
TGGGGTAAGAGGTTTGAAGGGGTGATCCCGCATCTTGAGAGGCTATTCCATCAGACGGATAGCGATTATCTTAAAGGCGAGATCTCCAGGTTTATGTCGACTTTGCTTTGTCCCGTGTGTAAAGGCGCCAGGTTAAAGAAAGAAAGCCTGGCCATAAAGATCAATGGCAAGAATATCCGTGAAACTACCCAGCTTTCCATAAAAGACGCCAAAGAGTTTTTTGGCAATTTGACTCTCGGCCCTAAACAAAAGACTATCGCTTATCAGGCGTTAAAAGAGATCGTCCAGAGGCTGGATTTCTGTATTAACGTAGGCCTGGATTATTTGACCCTGGACAGGAAAAGCCAAACGCTTTCTGCCGGGGAGTCGCAGAGGATCAGGCTGGCAACGCAGGTGGGTTCCCAGCTTGTGGGAGTATTGTATATCCTGGATGAGCCCAGTATCGGTTTGCATCAGAAGGATAATACGCGTTTATTGTCGACCCTGAAGGCCCTGCGCGACCTGGGCAATACCCTGGTCGTGGTCGAGCATGATGAAGAGACCATCCGCAGCGCCGACTATGTGGTCGACCTGGGGCCGGGAGCCGGCAGGAACGGCGGGAAGGTGGTTTTCGCGGGGACGGTCCCGGACCTGCTTAAGAGCGCGGATTCGCCTACGGCCCGGTATTTGAACGGCCGGCTCGCTATTTCATTCCCGCAGCAAAGGCGCCCATGGCGGGAGAAGAAATATATTGAGATAAAAGGCGCCAGAGAGCACAATCTAAAAGATATCAACGTTAAGTTCCCCTTGAATACGTTTATTTGCGTTACCGGCGTATCCGGTTCGGGTAAATCCACGCTTATAGGAGATATCTTGTATCCGGCGCTGGTCAAAAAACTATACGAGAGCCGGATCAGGCCGGGGCAGCACAGCAGGCTTGTCGGCGCGGAAGCGATAGACAAAGTCATCGTAGTCGATCAATCTCCTATCGGCAGGACCCCGCGTTCCAATCCGGCTACTTACACCGGAGTATTCACTTATATCCGGGACCTCTTCAGCAAGCTTCCCGAGGCAAAAATGCGCGGGTTCAAGCCGGGGCGTTTTAGTTTTAATGTTAAGGGCGGCAGGTGCGAGGCTTGTACCGGCGACGGCATCAAGAAGATAGAGATGCATTTCCTTCCCGATGTGTACGTTAAGTGCGATGTCTGCAAGGGCAGGCGTTTTAATGAGCAGACCCTGGAGGTTAAATATAAAGGAAGATCGATCGCCGACGTGCTGGAGATGTCCGTGGAAGAGGCGATGAATCTGTTTGAGAATATTCCTCCGGTTAAAAACACCATGGCTCTTCTATATGATGTCGGCTTGGGGTATATCCAATTGGGCCAGGCTGCTACTACGCTTTCCGGCGGCGAGGCTCAGAGAGTAAAGCTTTCTTCGGAGTTGAGCAAGCGTGCCACGGGCCGGACGCTTTATATCCTTGATGAACCTACTACCGGGCTGCATTTTGCCGACGTTGACAAGCTTCTTTCGGTCCTGACGCGCCTGGTGGATATGGGCAATACCGTGCTGGTCATTGAGCATAACCTGGAAGTGGTCAAATGCGCCGATTACATCATCGATTTGGGGCCGGAGGGAGGTGAGAGGGGAGGCCGGATCGTATCCTGCGGCAGCCCGGAAGAGGTCGCCGCCAATAAGAAGTCTTATACCGGCCAGTTCCTAAGAAAGGTATTGAATAAGGAATGAAGAAGTGATATAGTTTTACCAAATGTCGAATTCCAGATTACGATCCCTAGTATTGTTTTTAGCAGCGCTATTCTTCGTTTGCCACCAGCCGTTAATAAACCAGCATCTTTACGCTCAAGACTCGCAGGCCAAGGAAGAAGAGGCCTATTTTGTCGCCCAGAAGGCCTTCGATGATAAATTTTACGACGTCGCCTTAGGCCTGTTCGAACGCCTCCTTAAGAATTATCCGCAGACAGTCAAAAGGCCCGATATAGAATTGACGATCGGCCAATGCTATTTTTTTCAGAATAAATTCCTGGAAGCCCTCCAGCAATTCCAGACCCTCCGGGATGATCCGCGCTCTGCCGATGTGAAGGATGCCTGTCTTTACTGGATCGCCGAAGTGCATTTCCGCGGCAACGATTTCAAAAGCGCGGCGGTTAATTATAAGAGGATCATTGAGGAATTCCCCCGTTCACAATACCTGCGCCACGCTTATTATTCCCTGGGTTGGTCCCTTTTCCAGGAGGGGAATTACGGCGAAGCCCTGGATTATTTCAAAGCCGTTGTAGAGAAATATCCAAAAGAGGATATGGCCGCGGAGGCTTCTTTTAAGGCGGCGGAATGCTATTATTACCTGAAAGACTATTCGGCTTTAAAGAGTTACCTTCTTTCTTACCTCAAAGACCATCCCGACGATAAGTCAAAATCGGATTATATCGTGTTTTATCTTGCCGAAGCGGATTATTACCTGGAGAATTTTCCTGCGGCGGTCGAACAGTACGGGAAGCTCGTGCAGTCCGCTTCCGATCCCAAGATCCAGGTGCTTTCCCGGCTCGGCCTTGCCTGGTCGAACCTGAAGTTGAATAAATACCAGGAGGCGGAGAGCGCCCTTACAGTCATAGACCTTTCATCGTTGAGTAAGAAGGACGCCGAGATACTGCTTTTAGGGAAGGGTGTCCTGTTCACACAGACCCAAAGATACCAGGAGGCGATAGGCGTTTATGACGAGTTGTTAAGGTCTGAACCGTCATCTCCGAGCCTTTTGCAGGCTTTTATCGGTAAGGCCGACGCGCTTTCCAGCCTTTCTAAGTATCCAGAGGCTATCCTCGTTTATAAGGAGGCATTTGATAGGGCTCAAGGGTTGGATGGTTACGGCGAGTTGATAGACAAGCTTCATTACGGCTGCGCCTGGGCCTGCTTGAAAGAGGGACAGTTTAAAGACGCCATCAATGAATTTCAGAAGGTCGCGGCAAAGTCTGAGGACAAGATAGTCAAAGTCGCCGCGCTCTGCCAGGTAGGCGATGCTTACCAGGACGCGGCCGAATACCAGAAGGCCGCCGAAACATACGATATTATCTTGAAGGATTATCCGGATAGTTTCTACAGCGATTACGTTCAGTATCAGCTTGGTTCCGTATTCTTAAAACAATCCAACTACGACGGGGCGATCCTGGCGTTTAAATCCATGATGAACAATTTTCCCAAGTCCAAGCTTCTGGATAAATCCTATTATGCCCTGGGGCTGGCGTATTTTCAAAAGGAAGATTATGTCTCCAGCACGGATATATTTAGAGGGTTCACCGCGAAGTTCAAAGACAGCAATTTATGCGCGGATTCAATGTATCTCCTGGGTACCAGCCTTTATAACGCCGGGAAGTTCCAGGAGGCTATAGAGGTATTCAAGGATATAATCCGCTCTTACGGCCAGAATATACCCTTGGTCCAGAAGAGCGAATATGAGATCGCCGATTGTATGTACCGGATGGGAAATGAAGAGGAGGCGGTCAATAAATTTAAGTCCCTGCGTTCTAAATATCCGGATTCTTCCCTCACTCCCGATGTCGTATGGTGGCTGGGTGAATATTATTATCGGCTGGGCAAATATGATATAGCGCGCCGGTATTTTTTGGCTATCATCCAGGATTATTCCAAGAGTAACCTTCTTTCCGACAGCTATTATGCCTTGGGTACCATTGCCGGGGAAGAGGGTGACCTGAATAAGGCGGGCGAATATTTCAGGAAGGTTATCGAGAACGCGGACGCGGATTTTGCCAGCCAGGCTACGGTAGCCCTGGCGGATATATTTGTCAAGAAGGGCGACCTGGACCTGGCGCTTAATACTTATCAGGACGCCATAAAAAGATATCCTAACCTGACAGCTTTGCTTTATCCTAAAATAGCCGATATATATAAATCCAAGGGCGATCTGGACGATGCCATAGCTACTTTCCGCAAGAGCCTGGAGGTGGCGCCGTTACGGCAGATGGGCGCTTTGCAATTTAAGATAGCCGAGTGCCTGGATGAGCAGGGCAAGAACGACGAGGCTGTTGAGGAATATCTTAAGATAACCTACCTTTATCCGGAAGATAAATCCCTGGCTGCCAGGGCGCTTTTGCGCACCGCTCAGATATACGAGAATAAAGAAAAGCCCCGGGAGGCTATAAATATATATAAGAAAGTGGTAGCCATGGGCGCTGAAGAATCAAAGTTTGCGCAGGAAAGGATAGCGGCGCTTGACAAGGATCTTAAGGCAAAGTCCCGTTAATTGTAAAAGGAGAACAAGACATGTGGCAGTTATTCTTGAACGGCGGGCCGGTGATGTGGCCCATATTATTATGTTCGATATTTGCCTTAGCTATAATCCTGGAAAAAATATGGTATTTGCGTAAAGTAAGCATGGACAATCAGGAATTTTTGGGCAAGGTCCTGGCCAGGATGAAACATCATCAGACCAAGGAGGCTCTGGCGGAGTGCGAACAAACCAGCAGCCCGGTAGCTTATATATTAAAAGCGGGAATCTTAAAATACGACCGCACGCGCGAACAGATAAAGGAAGCTATAGAAGATGCCTCTCTTTATGTTGTCCCGCGCCTTGAAAAAAATTTATCGGCCCTTGCTACTATCGCCCATATTTCTCCTCTTCTGGGGCTGTTGGGGACGGTTTTGGGGATGCTCAGATGTTTCCAGGCGATACAGGGCAAGGCTTCAGCGTTTGCCGTAGTATTACCCGGTGACCTGGCGCTGGGCATATGGCAGGCGCTCCTTACGACTGTCTTCGGTTTGATCGTGGCAATACCCACATTCGTGGCTTATAATTATTTAGTCAGCCAGGTGAATAATTTTATCCTGGAAATGGAAAAAGCCGCTACCGAATTAGTCAACTTCCTTACCGAATAAATATGAGATTTAAAAGGCATGTCCAATTAGAGCACGGATTACAACAGATAGATGTCGTGCCCCTTATAAATACGGTATTCCTGTTATTTATTTTCTTCGTGTTCACCTCCAGTTTTGTGATGCGTTCGGGTATGAAGGTAAACCTTTCCCGGATAGTCACCAGCGATATGGCTTCCGGCGATACTATAGATCTTACGGTCTCATCTGACAACGCGCTTTACCTTAACGGTATCGCGCTTACCGGACAGGAATTGGAAAATACGCTCAGGCAGATATCCGGCAAAAGCGTCTCACTCTTGATCAAGGCTGATAAGAGCGTGCCTATGGGCAGAGTGGCCGATATATGGAATATGTGCCGGGAGCTTGGGATTTCGCAGGTTAATATCGCTACCAGCCAATAAAAGATGAGTAATATTTTCAAGATAACGCTATTGCTTTCGTTTTCCTGGCACTTGATATTTTTAAGTGTTTTTGAGCCGGTCATCACTACCAGGTTCAGGCCGGCCGGTCCGGAGAACACCGCCTTTTTAGGTTCGATATTGAGGGTGGGAGAATTACTAAAACCGCGTCTTTTTGCCAAGTCCGGAACAAGGGCATTAAATATCAAGACCGTTTATCCGCCGAGGGATGAGGGTTTTCTTTCTCCTTCGGTAGAAGATGCCGTGAAGCCCGCAGCCGGCTTCATCGGGCCCGCGGAAAAATCAACCTTTATTGAGCCTAAGGATCTGGAATTCGCCTATAAGCCTAAAGAGAAACCCGCGTTAACCTTCTATCCCGTCTTGCCCTACAGCTTTATACTTTATTTTACGGATAGGCAGGTCGCTCATATGGAGTTTATTTATTATGTATCCGATGACGGTAAAATAACTTATGTAAAAAGAAAAGTGTCCTCGGGTAATCTTGAGACGGACCTGCTAGCATACCGTTATATCACGCACTGCCTGTTCCTGCAGGAAGGGCGTTTTCCCGCGAACACCTGGCAGAGCGTAAAAATAGACCTTACTCGCCGCGACAATGATTAAGATCGATTTCGCGCTGGCTGTTTCTTTATATCTATGCGTTTTTATTCTAGCCGTGGTCTGCCCGTGGCTCTTGAGCCGAAAGCATAAAGATAAAAATTTGTCCCTGGACCCCCGTTTTACCTGGCACTGCTCAGTGTGCACCTATACCTATATAAATACCCGGGATGAGGGATTCTCTAAATGCCCCAGGTGCAGGAGTATGAATAAGAAGGATTTGGTTTGAGGCATATCTCGCTTTTTGACAGGCGAAGAGGCTAAAGCGGGATTAATTCGGCCATACGACTTATGTTCGCTGTCGCTCCATAAGTCGTGGCCTCATTAAATTCGCAGACGGCCTTCGGCCTACGACTTACGTTCGTTTTGCTCCGTAAGTCGTCTGCTCATTAAAAAAGAGTTGACATATCGCGATTTGCATTTAAACTTATATTAGGAGGGAAATATGATAACCGAGATAGGTATAGTGGCAGGGGAGATCTGGCACTACCTTGATCAGCATCAAGAGGTCACTCTCGCCGGTCTAGTCAAGGGCATTGACAAGGGGCGGGATAATGTTCTGATGAGTTTAGGATGGTTAGCGCGGGAAGGGCATGTGATCCTGCGGGAGAGCGAAGGGGATTACACGGTCTGCCTTAGGCGTAATGGCTAAAATTCGGACGGGGGCTATGAACCATAAAGGCGTAGCTTTGGCTTTAGTGTTACTTGTTATTCTGGTTGTGGTCATTTTATGTAACGTCGCCCTGTCGATAATGAACAGCCAGAACAGGCTTACTCATCATCAGGTCAGCCGCCTGCGCGCTTATTACGCCTCTCAGGGGGCAATGAATCTTGCTTTTGAAAGATTAAGAGCGAATAACACCGCGTCCTTCAGTCTTTGTCCGACTGTCGCAGCCTGCAACACCCCCGGCCCGCCGCTCGGCGGTAACGCTGTTATTGACGCGGATATCCCATTCCGTGTCGATGTAACTGTCGGCGCCGCCGGTAGTTCTATTGACGGTATCGGCCGCCAGTTAACTATAACTACAGATTATACCCCTCAATAGCCTGTTTTATAATCCATTATAATCCGAGTAAGTTTATCATAGTTTAAGCTTGTTTGCGGGTACATTTCCGTCGACGAGCTTTTTTTATTTAAAAGGATAAGTAAGTTTAAGTAAAAAAACACTTGACAAATTAAGTTGAATATGATTTAATTTAAATCGTTATTATAAGAGGAGATTTGGGGTCGAAAAGGGCTATGTATGAAGAGATTGATGAACATAGATGAGTTAGCGGATTACCTGAGATTGCGTAAGCAGACTATCTACAACTGGCTGCATCAAAAGAAGATCTCAGGGCTAAAGGTGGGCGGAGTCTGGAGGTTTGATAAGAAGGAAGTGGACACCTGGCTTAAGGGTAAAAGATTGATTCTTCCTAAGAAGGAAGGCGCTATAAAAGGAGAATAAGATGCGCAGCCGTGTAGGGCTATATTTCGGCACAAAAGGCATAAGCGTTATCGAGTCCCAGGGCAGGAAAATAGTAAATCAGATCCATATTGCCACGGATAAGCTTGGGGCCGGCGAATTTGACGATAAAGTGCCTGAAGACGTAAAAATAGTCGCGCTGGTCAGGGATGAGCTGAGAAAACGCAAGATAGAAGGCTCGGATATGACCGTTATACTCCCGGGCAAGGACCTTATTATCCGGTCTTTTGAGATGCCGGTATTGCCGAAGGAGGAGTTGTTAAGCGCCATAAATTTTGAGGCAAAAAAATACATCCCCTTCAGGGCGGAAGACCTGATCTTCGATTTCCAGCTGAAATTTGACCGCGCCACCAGAAGAAACCAGATATTATTCTTTGGCATCAAAAAAGAGATACTTGATAAGTATATGTCGGTGATCGGCCAGTTGGGCATGAAGCTTAGCACTGTTGAGTATTCAGCCTTTAGCCTGCTAAGGCTCTCCGGCGCCGTCGGCGTTAAGCCCAAAGGCGTGGTCGGTGTTACCTACGTGGATTTGGAGGAGGAAACCAACTTCATGGTCCTCGAAGACGGTTTCCCCCTGTTCAGCCGGGATATAGACTTGACCTTCGGGCTGCGCCCTGAGGAGATTCAGAGCGGGCTGCCCGTCAATACGCTGTTAGATAAGTTAAAGGGCGAGATCCGCATTTCCCTTGATTATTACCGCCGTAAATTCCCTACCAAACAGCTGGATAAAGTCATATTGCTGGCCAATCCGGTTTATAAAGCGGATATCGAAAAGGCCTGCCAGGATCTGGGAGCTCCGATGGAGTTTGCGGATGCCGCGAAATATTTCAGCAAAGATATTCCTTACAGCATGGGAGAGGTGAAGGCTTATAGCGCTTCTCTCCTGGGCACTATCAAAAGCAGCGTAAACCTGGATTTTCTGGTCGCCAAAGAAAAAGCCCTCACAACCGCCGAAACCGAAACCGGCAAGGATATTCTTTTTACTCCCGAAACTGTGCGAGTTGATCCCCGGAGCCTGATTCTGGGAGTTCTGATCATAGCGGCGACGATTATGTTTTCTTCGTATCAGGCCGTGCCCCTGAAGAAGGAATTGGATGATACGATAAGCAGGCGCGTGAAAGTGGCCGACTTAAGCCCCACTGCTCCGCTTGCGGAACTGGAGATCACTAGTTCCGAATACAGAGAAAAATTAAGCAAGTTGGAAAATGCCCTGAAGCAGGAAGTTTATTTAACTCCCGAGTTGAGCGTTATTCCTGCTCTTCTGCCCAAAGGCGCCTGGTTGGTAGACTTTACTTTCAGGCAGGACCAACAGGGCATAGAGCTTGTGTTAAAGGGACAGGCGTTTCTTGACGACCGGGATAAAGAGTTCGAGGTCATCAATACCCTTTCCGCCAATATAAAAAATAGCCCTGTATTTTCCAAGGCGTTTAGTGATATCAATATTTCTTTTGACCGTTCCAAGGCCGGAGAATATGATGTCACAAATTTTACGATCTTCTGTAAAAAGGAGAAGAATAAGCAATGACGATCGACCTTAATACCATAATGACTAAATACAGGAATACGGCATTTAATATCGGCCTGGTGCTGGTAGCTTTGATCGTCGCCCGAGCTGTTTACAGTAATCAATACAAGAAGGTGGTCGAATTAAGGAGAGATATCGGCCTGGAAACCCAGAAGAATGATCTATTCAGCGAATTAAATACCATTGAGCAGAAACTTGCCGCGTACCGGCAGGTCTATGCCAAGAAGGAAGTTTCTACTATCATGAATGATATTACCCAGGCGGCGCGCGATTCGGACGTTCGGATCGTTTCTATCAAGCCGGGTGAAGATCAAAAACAGTCCGGCTATAGCGAGTTATCCATCGACGTAAATGTGGGGGCGTCCGATTATCACAGCCTGGCGAAGTTTATAAATATCCTGGAGAACAGCAGTTTTCTATTTATTGTTAAGTCTTTTTTTATCAAACCGCAGATCCTGACGCCGGAGATCGCCAAAGGCAAACAGGACAGGCTGCTGGTGCAAGCAACAATAAGCACAACTACCGTTCAATGAGGGGCTGGGCAGACATATGAAACAGACCTATCAGGCAATCATGATCCATAGTCGCCAGATCAAGAGTTTAAGTTCTTCGCTTATTTTTATTGTCGCCGCGTCCGTATTCCTATCGTGGTTGGTTAGGCCCTCATTCGCCCAGGAAGCCCTGAAAAAAGGGATAAATGATATGCAGAAAGTGGAGTCGGCTGTTTTAGGCACGGGGGAGAAAGTGCCGATCATGATCCGGCCGAAGCTGGTTTATGACGCGGCTGATTTAAAGGACCCGTTTGATGATTTCTTGCCCAAAGCAAAAGCCAAGCCGTCCTCCAAAATATCCGGGATCGGCACAGAACAGCAGGCCGCGCCATTGCCGAGTTTTACGGTGCAGGGATTGATCTGGGGCGGCAGCCTGCCTCAGGCGGTTATAGATGATCAGGTAGTTAAGGTCGGAGATGTGATACAGGATGCCGAGATAGTAGAAATAAGCAAAGAAGGGATAAAAGTCTTATATAATAAAAAAATACATAAATTGGCGCCGCCGAGTTCGTCGATCGCCGATGCCAATACTTCTAAACCTAATTAAATCTTAAAAACGGAGGGTCAGGATGTCAAAAATCCAGGATCAGAAGTTTAGAAAAGAAAAGTCTATCATCCAGATGATCAGGCGCGTTTTGATCAGCGCGGTATTAGTGCTGGCAAGCCCCGGGCTTTGTTTTTCTTCGATCACTATTCCCTTTACCGAAAACACCGTTTCTATGGATTTTAAGGATATCAGCGTAAAAGATTTCCTTAAGATATTTTCTCAACAGACCGGGATGAATTTTATCGCTTCCGAGGCTGTCCAGGACAGGAAGATAACCCTGTATCTGGATAAGGTTCCGGTAAAGCAGGCAGCCGACCAGATATTCAAGGCCAATAATCTATCTTATGAGTATGATGAGGATTCTAATATCATACTGGTAAAAGATTGGGGAACTCCCGAGGTAGAATTACTTACCAAGGTATTCTCTCTTAAGCATAGCCGGGTCTCTACTTCTTCTATGCAGGAGGATGCTTATAACTATATAATGCAAGGCAAGGGTGATATTTCGGCTGCTACTAGTTCCTCGGGCGGCGGCAGTGGAAGCGGCGGCAGTAGTAGCAGCAGCAGCGGCGGTGGCGGCGGCGGCACTGAAGGCAAGGGAAGATGGAAGTCTGTAGAAGAATCCGGCATCACTTATGCCGTTAAACAGGTCCTATCCGAGAGCGGAAAGATCATGGAAGATGCCATGACCAACAGCCTTATTGTCACGGATATGCCCAGCAGGTTTCCTACTATTGAATTGGTCATCAAGCAACTGGATGTGCCCCGGACGCAGATAATGCTGGAGGTGGAGATCCTGGATGTAAGCAAGAATGCCGTGGACAAAATAGGCCTGGATTTTCCCGAGAGCCCGCTGGTGATGAATTTTTCCATGAGTAACGCGGCTAGCCCGTTGACAACGGGTTTCCCTTTCCATAGTTGGGGCAAGACCGGGGGAAGGATGCCTGACGGACAAATGAGTTTTGTTTCGGATTACACGATGACCTTGGATTATTTGACCACTCTTACCGATACTAAGATCCTGGCTCGTCCGCGCCTGCTTACCATGAATAACGAAACCGCCGAGATCAAGATCGCGACTAACGAGGTCATCGGCGAAACCGCCAGTTTCGACGATCAGGGCGACTTGAGCAGTGTTACCGCGGAAAGGACGGAGACCGGCGTTGCGCTGCGCGTTACTCCTCAGGTCAACGCCCAGACCGGAGAGATCACGATGTTCGTTTATCCTAAAGTCACTGAAGCCAATAACAGTTCCTTTACCAGCCAGTTTGCCTTGACCTATAAAGATCCTGAAGTGAGGGGTACTAAGTCCATCGTAAGGGTAAAGGACGGGGATACGATAATAATCGGCGGGTTAATCCGTAATCAAAGCAATGAGATAATCAAGAAGTTGCCCCTGCTGTCCAGTATCCCGTTCATGGGTAAGATGTTCACCCATAAGGATAAAAATAAGGATATCCAGAGGGAATTGATAGTTTTTATAACGCCGCGTATCGTTAAAGAGAAGAAATCACGCTATGCCGGCCTTCCCAGGAATGTCAAGGTCCAGCGCGAACAGGATTCTTCTTTCGCGAGCAGCCGTTTGAGCTCGATAGAATCGGAATTGAACAAGCTGGAAAAAAAGAAGACCAAATAATTTTTTAAAGCGGCATATCTTGTTGAAGTCCACCAAACCATAAAGGTTAGATACGGGAAAACTGCCTGTCTATGCCCGCACATAAATATTTAAGATTAGGCGAGTTTCTTGTCAAAGAGAAACTTATTACTTCCGCCCAACTGGAAAAAGCTTTAGCGGTCCAGAAGGAGCGCGGCGGACGTTTAGGTGAGATCCTGGTCAAGCTGGGTATAATAAAAGAAGAAGAGGCTGTCGCCGCTTTAGGAAGGCAGTTAGGCGTGCCTTATTTTTCTCTCGGAACAGGCATGCTCAAGCCCGCTGTTGACCAGGGTTTGACCGAACTGATACCTAAAGAGTTCGCCTTAAAGAACCTGATACTTCCCCTTTCCCGCACCTTAAAATCCCTTACCGTGGCGATGGTCGACCCCCTGGACCTGATGTTGATAGATAACGTAAGGAAGCTTACCAACTGCGAGGTCAATCCGGTTATAGCCACCCAATCCGATATTATAAAGGCGATAGAAGATTTTTACGGCAAGGACCATCTTTTGCGTGAAGCGGTGGAGGCTTCTTATGACATAACCAACGTTTCCGCGGCGGAAGTGACGATCGAGGATACGGGATCCAGTCCTGATGAAGAATTAAGCCTGGATAAACTCGTGGCGCGCGCGGAAGAGGCTCCGGTAGTAAAGCTGGTGGATTTGATCATCCGCCAGGCGATAGATGAAAAAGCGTCCGATATCCATATTGAGCCGTTCAAAGATAAGATCTGCCTGCGTTACCGTATAGATGGTAAGCTTTACGAAATTCCGCCTCCTGCCAAACATATGCATCTGCCTATCGTTTCCCGTATAAAAATACTTTCTAAACTTGATATCGCGGAAAAGCGTCTTCCTCAGGACGGGGCTTTCGCGGTCAGGATAGGAGACCGTCCCATCGACCTGCGCGTTTCTTCCCTTCCGACTATTTATGGGGAGAAGGTGGTTATGAGGATCCTGGACAGGTCCAATATAGTCCTGGATTTGAATCTTCTTGGTTACGATAAGAAGCAGCTTGAAGATATGCGCCATGCCATAGCCATGCCTTACGGCCTGGTCCTATTGACCGGCCCTACCGGATGCGGTAAGACTACCACGCTTTACGCTATATTGAGCGAGATCAGGGACCCGACAAAAAATATCGTCACCGTAGAAGATCCGGTTGAATACCGGTTGGACGGGATAAATCAGGTCCATGTCAAGCCTGAGATCGGGCTCACCTTCGCAGCGGCTTCGCGAAACTTCCTGCGTCAGGACCCGGATGTAATGTTGGTCGGAGAGATCAGGGATACTGAAACCGCCCAGATCTGTATTCGCGCCGCGCTCACCGGGCATATCGTCTTGAGCACCTTGCATACTAATGACGCGCCCGCGGCCGTAAACCGTCTTATCGATATCGGAGTAGAGCCGTATCTTGTTACACCGACCTTGATATTGGTGGTCGCCCAGAGGCTGATGCGCAGGCTATGCCCCGCATGTAAGGAGGCTTATGAGCCCAGCCCGGAACAGCTGGGAGGCATACAACTTAAAGCAGATCTTGTCTATCGGGCGCGCGGCTGCCCGAAATGTAATAATTTGGGCTATCGCAGCCGTGTTTGTATTTCCGAAGTGATGGTAGTTACGGATGAAATGCGCCAGCTTATTACGGAACACGCCCCTTACACAAAAATAAGGGAATGCGCCAGAAGGAATGGCATGCAGACGCTTTATGACAGCGCGATCAAAAAAGTGGAAGCAGGTTTGTCCAGTCTTGAGGAAGCCCTGAGTATAACTATAGGAGCGGATTAGTATGCCCAGGTATTTTTATATCGCTTACACGAAATCCGGGAAGAAGAAGGTTCAGGATGTCGAAGAAGCGATGAATATGGAAGAACTGGTCGGCAGGCTTCAGGCTAAGGGCCTGGTGGTTATCAATGTCATGCCGGAGTCAAAAGAGATGCAGCTCAGCGCCGAGAAAGGGGCAAAGACCAAGACCGCCCAGCGGCGCATGCATAGCGGGATCACCAGCGATGACCTGATGCATTTCTGTTCTCAGCTGTCTGTTTTGCTGGGGGCCGGTATTGTTATCCTGGATGCGCTGGATACTATAGCGATGCAGGTATCCAGCACCAAGCTTTATACCATAATCAAGAATTTAAAGAAGGATATGGAGGGGGGCTTGAGCCTGCATCAGGCAATGGCAAAATATCCCACCGTATTCTCTGACCTGTGGATAAACCTGATAGAAAGCGGCGAAGCCGCGGGCAGCCTTCCCACTATCCTGGTCCGCCTATCCAGTTATCTGGAAAGGAACGCTAAATTCCGGGAAAAGATCATTTCGGCCATCATCTACCCCATGATCTTGTTAGTAGTAAGCGTAAGCGCCCTGCTTTTTTTGACTGTTAAGATAATTCCTACTTTTGCCACCCTTTTTGCCGGTTTTAAGATCCAGCTGCCGCTTTTAACTAAAATGCTTATCGTTCTTAGCGCCGCCCTGCGTAAATACTTCCTTGTTTTTTTTATCGCGGCCGTTGTTGTGATCTATCTGATAAAGATGTATATCAAGACCCCTCCGGGCCGCAGGATGTTGGAAACCTTTTTGTTTAATATGCCGGTAGGCGGAGATTTCTTTAAAGTTTTGGTCGCGGAGAGATTTTGTTCGGAAATGTCGATCCTTATAGAAAGCGGCGTTCCCATCCTTTATGCTTTGGAAATAAGCGAGCGCGCCGTAAGTAACCTGGTCGTTTCGGATATTATCCATAAGGTCAAGGAAGATGTCAGGGAGGGAAGGTCTTTGAGCCGCCCTCTGGAAAAGAGCGGTTTCTTTGAGCCGATGGTGGTGCAGATGGTGCGCGTAGGCGAGGAGATCGGCGACCTTTCGACCATGTTCAAAAAGGTGAGCTCATTTTACCAAGATTATGTGGAAGTCTTCCTGGCCAGATTTACCGCGATGTTTGAGCCTGCCATGCTGATATTCATGGGCTTGATGATAGGCGTTATGATCATCGGTATGTTCCTGCCTATATTCCAGATAGCCCAGATGGGCGGATAGTAATGAGAAGAGGCTTTACGCTAGTCGAGTTGATCATTGTGGTTATTATTATAGGCGTCCTGGGGAGTATCGCCGTGCCCCAGTACGTGGCAGGCGTTGAGAGGTCCAGGGCCGGCAAGGCGCGGACTGTAATGATGATCATTTCCAAGGCCGAGAAGATGCGCGCCGCCGATAACAATGGCGCCTATATTGCCTGCGCTGCCAGCGCTAACTTACAGGCCAATCTCGGCAGTTATACGGAAATGACCGATATCGCGGCGGATATCGACTGGGATTATTCAGTCGGTATAGGAGGGGGTAACTTTACGGTTACCGCTACTAAGAGAGCCGGTTTAGCGAATGCCGGTGAGACGATCACGCTGTCGGATGGGGGGGTCTGGGGCGGGACATTTGCCCCTTAAGATGCGCTAATTGGCCGCATTGTAATATTATCCGGCGTGTGGTAAACTTAAATCAGAGGAAGGGTTGCATAAAAAAGGAGGTGAGGGCACCATGAGAAAGGGATTTACGCTGGTAGAGTTGATCATCGTGGTTATCATCATCGGGATTCTGGGAACTATAGCGGTTCCTCAATACATGGCTGCGGTTGAAAGAGCCAGAGCCGGCAAGGCAAGAGCGAATATGACACAGATTGCCAAGGCCGAGAAGATGCGCGGAGCGGATAATAACGGCGTATACGTTGCCTGCGCTGCCAGTGCCAACTTACAGGCGAATTTGGGCAGCTACGTGGAAATGACCGATATCGCGGCGGATGTTGACTGGGGTTATTCTGTCGCCATAGGAGCCGGTACTTTCACGATCACGGCAACCAAGGCAGCCGGTTTACCGAATGCCGCTGAGACGATTACTTTGACTCAGGCCGGAGTATGGGGCGGAACATTTACTCCGTAAGGAAGCGTTTTTAGCTGATTTCATGTTCGCCATATACGAGCGGACGCGGGATAAAAATCGCGTCTTGCAATGATTTTTTTTGTGTGTTAGACTTTAGCTAGGAATAAAGGGCCAATTGTCAAAAGAAAGGAGGTGAAGGGGAGTAGTAAGTCAGCGGGAAGGCCATATTTGGCCGGGTTTATTATTTGCCAAAATAGGCATTACACCCCGGGTCAGAGGGGTGGCCCTTACGGGGGCAAGGAGGGTGAGATGAGAAAGGGATTTACGCTGGTAGAGTTGATCATCGTGGTTATCATCATCGGGATTCTGGGAACTATAGCGGTTCCTCAATACATGGCTGCGGTTGAAAGAGCCAGAGCCGGCAAGGCAAGAGCGAATATGACACAGATTGCCAAGGCCGAGAAGATGCGCGGAGCGGATAATAACGGCGTATACGTTGCCTGCGCTGCCAGTGCCAACTTACAGGCGAATTTGGGCAGCTACGTGGAAATGACCGATATCGCGGCGGATGTTGACTGGGGTTATTCTGTCGCCATAGGAGCCGGTACTTTCACGATCACGGCAACCAAGGCAGCCGGTTTACCGAATGCCGCTGAGACGATTACTTTGACTGAGGCCGGAGTATGGGGCGGAACATTTACTCCGTAAACTTAGTGATGAAGAAAATGCGGGCTTTTACATTAGTTGAGTTAATAGTAGTAGTAATAATAATCGGTATCTTGGGTTCTATCGCGCTCCCGCAGTTTTTAGTAACGCAGGAGCGCGCCCTGGATAACGAGGCCAGGTCTAATTTGCGCCTTATCAGGGCCGCCGAAAGGCAGCTGCGGATGGAGACTAGTAATTACTCCGCGTTGGCCAATATCGCGGCTATTAATCCGGCCTTGAGGCTGGATATACCTGTAGGCAACTGGCTTTATCTTACTACTGCTACTGCGGGAACAGCTTGCTGTGCGCAGGCTACCAGAAACGGAGGGGACGGCAGGACCTTTAGGTTGCGTATCGCGGGCGGTGCCGGCGTAGATGCCGATCCGGTGTTGGGCGGGACCTGTCCTTAAAATAATGTTACGCGCGAAAAAAGGTTTTACTTTACTCGAGATAATGGTAGCGACGATCATCCTGTCGCTTATTATGGCAGGATTGGCGAGTTTGTTCTATGGCGCTAAGCGCTGGGTATTGCATGCTCGGATGCGCATGCAGGCGACGCAGGTAAGCAAAAGTTATCTGGACCCTTTACAGAGGAATGTGAGGCAGGATCAGTGGAATCCTGCCTCTAATTGTTTAAGCACCGACGGAGCGGCCGGATGCGACGCGGCAGTGGAGACTATAGAAGGCATCCAGTATACTCCCGCGTATGTGGTAGGAGCTCCTCCGTTCGGCGGTAATAACAAGAAGGTGCGTTTTACGATAACCTGGAACGAGCCAACTCCTTAAGATCAGGCGGATTAATATGAGACCAATGGCGCATAACCTAAGAAGCGGCTTTACGCTGCTGGAGTTGCTTATCGCTTCAGTCCTGGTGGCTACGGTTTCCCTGGCTGTCTGGAGTATTGTGGAATTCAGCCGTTACCATGTAGGCAACGCCGAATTGCGCGCGCGCGCGCAGAATAACGCTTCTTTGATCATTGACCATATGACCAGGAACCTTGGCCAGGCCATAGGCCAGACCGCGTTAGGCGCCGCTACGATGCCCGTTGATACCTCGGATATCGGGGGCAACCGGGCAATAATGTATTGGATAGACAGTTGGCCGGTGAATGCAGCGCCTTTGCCGCCCGGAAACGGCCGTTTAGATACGGCCAACGATGCGCGTCAGGCTTACCGGTGGTATGGGACGGTAGGAGGCAATGCTTATGAATTGCGGTTTTGCCCCAGCTGTCAAAACGCTAATTGCACTAATTGTAATCCTAACTGGAACGCGACCGAAGTCATCGGCACAAATGTGGAGTATTGGGGGGCGCTAAATCCTCCCGGCCCTGCCGGCACGGTCACTCTTAACGGGAATTCGGTTGAAGTCCAGGTCCAGGTATGTAATGATGCCGACGGCGCGCCCGTTGCCTGCGGTGACGTGGATAATCCCAGGGTCACCATGAGAACCAGGATAAAGATGCCCGCGGTTTCTACGAGATAAAATCCCTTCTTGCCAGATCAAATATCAATGATATAATAGGAAAAAAACAAGGGGCCCGTGGTTCAGCTGGGAGAACGCCGCATTCGCATTGCGGAGATCAGCGGTTCGAATCCGCTCGGGTCCACTTAGTTTTAATCCTATGATAAAGCCCTCGTATTTACGCTTTAGCCTTACGCTTTTTGTTTTGAATTTCGCGGTTTTAAGTTTCGCCGGCGATATAAAATTCCCCGATGTAGCAGGCGCGTTCTATCCCGCCGATCCAGATCAGTTATCGCAGCAAATAGAGTCATACCTGAAAAAATCCGGCCCTCAAGCGGCAGCAGCTTTAGATATCCGGGCGCTGGTCTGTCCTCATGCCGGTTATCAATATTCGGGCCCGGTCGCGGCTTTCGGATACCGCGCCATACAGGGTAAGGCTTACGATACTGTTATAATAATCGCCCCCAGCCATCACCTTGACTTTAACGGCGTTGCTATATGGCCACGGGGGGCTTTTAAGACCCCCTTGGGTGAGGTTGCGGTAGATGAAGAATTCTGCTCAAGGCTTAAAAGCCTGGATCCTTTAGTCAAGGATATGCCGGAGGCCTTTGACGGGGAGCATGCTTTAGAGGTCCAGCTGCCTTTTTTGCAGAAGGTATTAAAGGATTTTAAAATAGTACCTTTGATCATGGGGCGATTTGCTTTCAGCGACAGCGAACTCCTGGCGCATAGCCTGGCGCTTTTAAGCCAGGACAAAAGGACTCTTCTTATCGCTTCGACTGATCTTTCGCATTATCATCCGGATGAAGAAGCCCGTGAGCTTGACAAGCGCGCGCTTTATTATATTGAAACCCTGGATGCCGAAGGCCTTTACCGGCAGGCCAGGTTGGGCAATTGTGAAGCCTGCGGTATGGGGGGAGTATTAAGCTGTATTCTCTACGCCAGGGAACTTAGCCTGGGCTCCAAGGTCCTTAAATACGCAAATTCAGGGGATATCACGTTTGATCATTCTAAAGTAGTAGGATATGCAAGCGCGGCGATGTATAAACCGGGCAGTAAGCCCGCGTCCCCGGGAGAAGGAGAAAAGAGCATGCTTGATCAAAAGCAAAGGCAGCGTTTATTAGAGATCGCCCGTCAGTCTATCGAGAGTTACATTAAGGCCGGCAAGAGACTGGAGGTTGAGGAAGCCGACTCCGTTCTCAATGAGGAGAACGGAGCTTTCGTTACCATTCATGAAAAAGGAGAGTTGCGCGGCTGTATCGGTAATATGGTCGGGAGACAGCCTTTATACTTGACTATAAGGGATATGGCTATTGAGGCCGCGGTCAATGACCCGCGTTTTCCTTCCCTGAAACCCTCCGAATTAAAGGATATCCAGATAGAAATATCCGTGCTTAGCCCGCTTAAAAAAGTTAACGGCGCCGATGAGATAAAAATGGGGGAACATGGTGTTTTGGTGCGCAGTGGTTTTAATAGCGGCGTATTCTTGCCTCAGGTGGCTATAGAAACCGGGTGGTCCAAGGAGGAATTCCTTTCTTATCTTTGTTCGGAGAAGGCCGGCTTGCCCGCGGATGCCTGGAAAGACAAAAAAACCGAACTGTATATTTTCACCGCTGAGGTGTTTTCCGAAACAAGGTAAGGTAAGCGATGCAGCATATATATTGCCCTAAAGAATACATTCTGGCAGAGAGCATTATTGTAAGCGCTCCGGAACAGGCGCATTACCTGTGCGGCGTTTTACGGCTGCGCCCGGGAGAGGATCTGGTTGTTTTTGACGGGGAGGGGGAAGAATACCTCTGCCGGGTCGATAAAATATCCCCTCTCAGGTCCGATTTAAAAATAATTCAAAAAAAGCCGGTTAAGAAAGCGGCATTGGAGCTTACTATAGCCTGTGCCATCCCCAAGAAGTCCAAGATGGATGATATTATAGATAAGCTTACGCAATTGGGGGTGCAAAGAATAATCCCGATGTTTACCGACAGGGTGAACGTGGAATGGGGCCCGCAGCAGAAGCAGAAACACCTCTTGCGTTGGCGCAAGATCGGCATCAGCGCTTCAGAACAGTCCGGCAGGGCGTATTTGCCGGATATAAGCGAAATAATGGATATAGAAGAAGTGTTAGCCCAGGCCGCGAAGTTTAGCCTGAAATTGATCCCTACTTTACTGGACCGTAAACTTCCCTTGAGGGAGGTCTTGAACAAGCAGGGATCAGGGAAGATATTGGTCCTTATAGGTCCCGAAGGGGATTTCACGCCTGAAGAGATAGAGCTCGCCTTAAAAAACGGATGCGCCGCAGTATCATTGGGTGATTTGACCCTGCGTGTTGAGACCGCGGCTGTTGCCGTTGCCGGCTACATAAGATTATATAATGAAGACCGTTAAATTCTTTACTTTGGGCTGTAAGGTCAACCAATATGACACCCAGAGTATCCGGGAGCACTTTTTGCGCAAGGGCTTCAAGGAGGCGCGTAAGGGCCCTGCCGAAACTTGCGTGATAAATACCTGCACCGTTACCTCCTGGGCGGACCGGCAGTCCAGGTATATTATCCGCCGCTGTATCAAGGATAATCCGGGAGCGGATATTATCATAACCGGATGCCTGGTGGAAAAAGACGCCGCTTCATTGGCCGCGATCAAAGGCGTAGGTTATATTATCGGTAAAAAGTTCCTTAAACAAGCTCCCATTAGCGATTTTGAAGGCCATACCAGGGCCTTTTTGAAGGTCCAGGACGGATGTAATAATCGTTGTTCATATTGTAAGATCCCCCTGGTAAGGGG
>JAQTUY010000013.1 GCA_028707105.1 Candidatus Omnitrophota bacterium
CCTGCCGTTATCAAGGCAGCGGTATTAATATTAACCAGTACTTGATGATCAGCAAGAGCGCCGCCGCTATTCGTGATCTTAACGTCAGCCTGGTTACTCCAATCTTCCGGAAATCCGGCCTGCGCGAAAGGCAGAAACGCGGATATCATGAAAATCAGGGCTATCAATAGGCCTGTACATACCGGCCCGCTCCTTAGTACCAATTCTTCACTTTTCGTAACACCGCTCCCTTGATGCGAATTTTTCTTTAAGCCGTTATTTCACTTCCCTCCAGAGGTCAATGCCTATCCCCCTGCCCTGGAAGGAACCAAAGTTGACTGTCCCGGCAATAGCGGTAAGCTCAGGATCGGAATAAGGGGTAACCGTGACCGCTTCTGCCTCCGTATCAAGGATATAAATAGAGGAACTGCCCCCCTGCATTCTCGCGGCTATTGCTGTGGCATCGCTGGAAGCGCTATGGTTATCATTAGGCTCATCCAATGTCACCATAAAAGTCGTAGAATCGTCCTCGGTGATGACATTATCCTGGTTATCCAGGACCTTCACCGCGACGGCTACCGTGCCCAGCGGCCCGGCAGTTGAAAACACCTTGATCTTGGCTTCTTTTATTTCAAAGCTGTCCGATACGCCCTGGACCGTGTCATAGTCGGTATCCCGGACGGTGAGCTGTACGGTACCTGTTGCGGGAATACTCACCGAAAACCCGTGGACTCCCAGGTCAGCTGCCAAAAATGTATAACTGGTAGACATACTCTGGCCGGAACTGGACAGGTCGGCCGTTCCCTGGTAATTAGTGACAGTCCCGCCGTTTTCATCCCTGGCGGTAACCGTGGCGATAAATTCCTCATCTTTATAGTAGAAATTGCGTGATGCGGGAGGCGCCGCTAAAATTATGGAAAAATCCTTGGGGATAAAGTTTATCTCCGCAGTTTCACCGATGCGCGTAGTATCCACGGCATCCGCGGCCCTGATCTTGATCGTGCCCCATTTGTCGTAAGCGGCGGTCAGAGTCGCTATCCCGCCTATATAATTGTCGCTGTCCAGGCTGGCGGGCGTTATAGCGCCGGACTGGTCAATTGAAGGAGAAATATATACCGCGCTTAGATTTGTCAGGCCTTCATAGTTGGGGCAGGTTTGACCCTGGGCGTTGCGGGCGGTAACGGTCAGTTCAAATCCGGCGTTAACAACCTCCTGCGCGCTTGCCGCTTCAAGCATAAAATCATAAGGCAAAAAGACGATATTATTGGAAGAGCCTGTCTTGCCGTCATCGCTGGTAACCATGATAGTTATCGTGCCGCAGTCAGAGAAAGACTGATCGGTAATAGTCGCCACCCCCTCGGTAAAGCTGGAAGTGGAGACGACCGCCAGTATGCCGCTTCCGGCTGAAGGCGAGACATAATTCACGCCGATATCGACCTCTTCGGCATACTCCGTAGCTATGTTGCCATCGCCGTCGATCGCGGTGATCTCAAGAGTAAAGTTCTCTCCGGCGATCTGCGGGCCGGAGGCTTCCACCCAGAAGGTATTTACGGCGGGCTTGATCTCCTGTATCTGAGGCAGGTTAACCCATCCGATCTTCGGCGATTCCGCGGCGCTGATGGTCGGGGTGCCTATTTCACTATCCTTATAATAGAAATCCGCGGAATTCTGGCCGGCCGGTATAGTAACGTCGAGAGAATCCTCATTCCAGTTGGCGGGGTCATCTTCAGGAGCAAAGTATCCGCCTCCGGAGGAAGTAAAAAGCTGTATGATGGTATCTACGGAAACGTTTACCGGGGTCGTCCCGTCATAACCGACCGTCTGCACGGTCATCAGATCCGATGTCTGATCCTGCCTCAGGGTTTGGGGCGCAGTAGTAAAAATAATATTCTGGATGCTCATTGTTTCCTCGCCTACGCTGGTCGCCGGTTCAGCAGAGGCGTATTTGCGCACGATTATCCAATCCCAGTAGCAATTGTAGGCCTGGCTATTTCTTCCGTTATCGTACCTGCGGCCCAGGGTGATCGGCTCATTGCTTATGGTGTTGGTTGCGCTGCGCGTATCGGTAATTCCCGAACCCGAGACATATACCGAGGCGCTGGTGGAACTTGCCGCGGTGACCCTCTCCAGATGCCAATTGTTAAACAATGTTCCTGTATTATAAGGCCCCACGTAAGAGCCGTTATTCCTATAATAATACCGCGTAGGGTTCCCCCCGGGATAAGCAAGGATGCCGAAGCAATCCGAGGAGGTAGCGTATGTTCCCAGGGTCTGAACCCCGTTAGCGGCTATGGCAGAGAGCATAGCGCTTGCTTCCAGTATGAACGGCGCGGTCAGAAGGACGCGCGACTGCAAACGTCCGGTAGTAGATGTCCCCGTATTCGTGCCCCGCAGGTTATCGCTGTTATAGATCGAAAAATATGACGGGCTGGCCAAAGCCGTATTCCACTTAGCGGTATTAATGGAAGCGCCGGAAAAATCATCGCCGAATACAAAGGTATTAGTAATACTGCTCCCGGTGGAGGCGGCGGTATTTCCATAATAGAGGTAAATTGTCCTGCCCGGAGGCGCAAGCGAGGGGACCTTCACCCAGACGCGTTTGACGGCGCTGCTTACCGTATCTTCCTCTATCCAGTAAGACAAAGTCGTCAGGTCGTCGGAATCATAGATCCTGATATCGGAACCATCGGTTTGCATCTTCTCCGGAGATAATCCGGTAGTATCCAGGGAGATCAACACCTGGTACTCCTCGTTAATAGTGATGGCGGAACTAATGGTTATCTCTCTTTTATATTTCCAGGTTCCCCGGCTTTCTACGACGATCTCCAAAGTCGCGTCTGTGAAGCCCCAATCGGGATTTTCTGAAGCGGTAATAGTATAGAAAGGACTGCTGGCGGTGGAGTCTTTATAGTAGAGATCCGCCGAAGACGTGCCGCTCCTGATGATCACGGAGTTTACCGTGCCGATAAACAAAGGATCGGCGCTGAAAAGGCCGGTCGAGGAATCAGTGCTGAGGTCTATTGTCAGGTCGGTCGGCACGGTAACAGCGGCGCCGGAGCCGTCCTGGACCTGGACCGTGATCACCGGAGAAACAACATTCTGGATGATAGTCTGGCTGGAAGTAACGAACGTTAAAACGGCAGGGAAAGACCAGTTGGTATTATTACCTCTGTCAATAGAAGCATATCCGACAATAGTCTTCCCTCCCGAAGCATTAGAATACTGCACGTCCACATATTCTGCCGTACAGGTTGCCGCGGCATTGACCCGCAGGTCCCACTGCGCCGTCCTATCGCTCCTTAAAAGGGCCAAACTTCCGCTTGAGCCTGAAAATTGCAGGCTCGTTCCCGCCGAAGTAGTGATGGCATCGGCGTCATCGATAGTGTAGGTGGCGCCCCCCAGAAAAATAAATGTCCCGGCCTGTAAGTTGATATTATGCAGGCGCGCGTTCCCGGTAATCGTAACAATACCCGCGGAATTATTGATATTTACGGTGTTGGTCGTATGCCCGCCGGCGCAGGTTATCCGCTGGTCGGAGGCGCCCTCTAAGATCAGGACTGCCGAACCGACATCAGCGCCGGCATTTACGTTGATATCGCCCCGGGCGGAAATATTTCCCGTGCCGGCGCCGCCGTCATTAAAAGTGAGCGTACCGTTTACTACTAAGGTCCTGCCCGACGTAATAGTATAGGTATACGCGTTATAAAAGGTCACATTGTAAAACTCCATCGGCGCGCCGGCTGGCCCGGGGTTAATGGTCAAGCTCCTGACGCCGAATACCACCGTAGAGGTGCCGGCGTCAACGTTACCGGCGGTGTAGGTCCAGTTCCTTCCGGTACGGATAATATTGGCCAGATAAAGCGTGCCGGAAGTTTTATCGATGGTCAGGATGAGAAAATCTCCGCTTGAGGCCGAACCTGCGCCGGTCAAGGTCTGATCGCCCGCGCCGTTTATGGTCAAAGGCGCCGATCCGCTGTCAAAAGTAGTGTATAAAGTAATATTGCCTTTAGCGTGGATGTTCCCGGTATTAACGGCGCCGTCGCGCAGTTCAAGCGTGCCATTGACGACCAGGTTCCTGCCGGAAGTAATAGTATAAGTCCTGCCGCTGCCGTTAAAAGTAACGTTATAAAACTCCATCGGCGCGGCGCCGGGGTTAATGGTATAGCTGTTAACGGCGAATACGACGGTAGAGGCGCCGGCGTCAACAGCGCCGGAATTGTAAGTCCAGGCATAGCCGGTGCGGATAGTGCCGGATAAATATAAGGTCCCGGTTGTCTTAGTTATGTTCGCGGCCAAAAAGGTCCCTGCCGTGATAGTGCTGCTGCCTGCGAAAGTCTGGTCGCCATCGCCGTTAATGGTCAGAGGCGCCGATCCGCCGTCGAACGTGGAAAGAAGGTTAATATTCCCCCTGGCGTTTATGTTCCCGGTATTCACGGTGCCGTCGCGCAACTCCAGCGTTCCCGTCGTGACCAGTGTCCTTCCGGAAGTAATAGTATAGGCATACGCGTTATAAAAAGTAACGTTGTTAAAGGCCATCGGGGTCCCGGCAGGCCCGGGGTTTATGGTAAGAGCTCTTATGCCGAATACCACCGTAGAGTCTCCGGCATTTACGTTCCCGGCGGTATAAGTCCAGTTCCTTCCCGTGCGGATAGTGTTGAATAAATAAAGGGTCCCGCCGGACTTATTAATAGTTAAAACAAGGCATTCCCCGGCTGTTGCCGACCCGGCGCCGGTAAAATTCTGGTCGCCATCGCCGTTAATCGTCAAAGGGGCTGACCCGTTGTCAAAGGTGGTGTATAAGGTTATATCGCCCTTGGCGTAGATATTTCCGGTATTGATAATGCCGTCGCGAAGCTCCAACAAGCCGTTAACCACCAGGCTCCTGCCGGAAGTGATGGTAAAAGTCCTGCCGCTGCCGTTAAAGGTGACGTTGTTAAATCCCATCGGAGTGGCGGCAGGGCCGGGATTAATGGTGAGATTACTGGCGACAAATACTACGGTAGAAGTCCCGGCAACAACTGTACCCGCTGTATAGGTCCAGTTGTTGCGCGTCCTGATGATACCGGCTAATGTCAGGGTACCCCCCGTCTTATTGATAGTTACGGGCAGGAAATATCCTGTCGATGCCGAGCCGCCGCCGGTGAAAGTCTGATCTGCTGTCCCGGTAATAGTCAGGGCGGTTGTTCCGCCGTCAAATCCGCTGTTAAGATTGATCTGCCCGCGGGCGTTAATAGTCCCCGTGTTGACCGTGCCGTTGGTAAGGTTTAAGACGCCGTCAACGGTAAGGGTCCTGGAAGAGGATATGGTGAAAGTCCTTGCGGCATTAAAGGTGACGTTGTTAAAAACCGCGGTGCGGGGATTAATGGTGAAATTGTTAGTGTCGAATATAACGGTCCCTGAACCATGGTTGAACGTACCTCCGGAAATGGTAAAGGTATTGCCGCAATACATCGTGGCGGAGGTAGAAGTAAAGGTCCCGCCGCTCAAAGCAAAGGTCCCGTTTACGTCGATATTGGCGCTTCCGCCCTGGAACGTTCCGGCCGCGAAGGAAGCATTCTGGGTCCCGATCGTTATTGTGCGGGTATTCTGGTCTATTGTGACCGCGTTGCCGGTTGCCAGCTGTATCCCGCCGATGTTAATATTCCCGACAAGAGTACAAGTGCCTGTACCGGAATTGCGGTTGAATATGGCTATATCCGCCGTCCCGGGGACAGTTGCTCCGCCGCCCCCTCCGGATGAAGTCGACCAATGAGCGGTTTGAGACCAGCTGCCGTCGCCCCCCACCCAATACCTGCTTGCCGCTTCCGCCAAAGTAGAACAGGAAAATATTATAAATGCTCCCAGTATCAACGCCCTCTTAAACTGGTTCATAACGCCCTTCCCAATTTTTCACCGGCCCCTCCCCCGGCAAGCGCCGGCGCTATCTTATTTCCCGCCAGAATATCACCGCGCCCTGCTTGACACCCTGCTCTTTATTCTTTTCCAGGAGCCCGGCTTCGGTAAAATCCTCCTTAAGCGCCTCTATCTCATGCTCCGATAATTCTTCATTGATAAAAACGTGCTGGGTCTTGGAAAACACTGTCGCGCGGCTTAACTCTTTAAGGGTAACGAACAGCCTTCCCGTAACCGGGTCTCTCAAACTGACCCGCCCCTCAAGGACCTCGACCTTAGTGCTGCTATCATCGGAACGGATCTTAAAGACCGTCCCATTGACCTCGGCTTGCGCCTCCAGGGTATTGACGCGGATCTTGCGCGCCGAAAGAGAAGGCAGCGCCAAGACCAATAACGTCCCCTTCTCCAGGGTCAGCTCTACGTCCGGAGAGAACCGCAGGACTTCTAGAAATCCCCCTTCCTTTAAGAAGAAGAAGCTATTATCCGACTGAAGGGTCATATCCGCTCCGGGTTTAGTCCGAAAGAACGCCGGGACGGATATCTTGGCATTAGGCTCAACCGGGCCCCATTGCTTGGCCTGGAACAGTTGGGCGTCACCATCGATCTGGGTGGCAAAAAGGCAGCCCGCGGACCTTCTGCCCGATTCCATTTCCATATTGAAACCCACGGCAAAACCGATGATCACGATCGCCGCGGCCAGAAGGCCCTTGCGCATGACCGGATCGGTAAGTATCCCAAATTCCCGCGTAGGCAGACGCCTGAGCACATACTCCGATATGGGGGGTTTTTCTTTAGGTATTTTTTTTGATATATAACGCAGGGTTTCCCGCAGGAGCTGCAACTCCAAAGAAAGGTTGCGGCAGGCGTGGCATTCTCCTAAGTGCTTAGAGATCAAAATATTACGTTCCTGGGACAGTTCTCCATCCAGATAAGCGGAAAGACTAGCCCTTACTTCTTGACAGTGTATTTTATCCATATTCCCTCCTACTGTATTGGAGGAAGGTCAGGTTGAATTTATTCCGCTTTTTTTCACTTTTTCCGATAATTGCAGGCGGGCGCGGTGCAGGCGGGACATTACTGTTCCAATTGAGCAATTCGCGATAGCGGCTATTTCCTTATAGGAGAGGCCTTCCAGGTCGTGAAGCACAATGGCCTGATAGAACGGTTCTTTTAAAGAAGCCAAAGAACGGCGCAGAGCTTCTTCGCGCTCCCTGGATATCAGGATATCCGGCGCGGAAGGCGAACTTGAAGCGAACGGTTCATCCAGGGACTGGGTCTTAAGGCCCGCCCTGTATTTTGCGCTTCTTAACTTATGATAACACAAATTCAGGACGATCCGGTAGATCCAGGTATAGAAACTTGATTGCAGCCTGAAACCTTTGATCGCCTGGTAAGCGGCGATAAAGGTATCCTGCGTAAGCTCCGCAGCATCTTCATAATTACGTAAAAGGCGGTAAGCTGCCGAGAAGATCCTGCCCTGATGCGCCTGGACCAATTGTTCATAGGCGCTTCTATCCCCGGACCTGACTTTAAGTATTAGATCTTTTTCGTCATCCACTAGAATATGAACTCCGGTTCGATCACAGGCTCATAAAACCGCGGCAGGGGTATAATAAAAGTGACTATTTCATAGGCGCCCACCGCCGTCCTTCCGATGGCTTTGGCTATTCCCTTAAAAGGCGCGGCGAACATTCCGGCCACATCACCCTCCCTGTCGCTTTCCCGGAATATTTCGGCGGGTATTTCCGCCCAGCCGGTGGCGATATTGGCCACCCCCCTGCCTAATTTCCTTATCGGGTCGCCCGCGTAGGTGCCGGTGGAGTAAAAAGCGAGCGCGATCACAGATAACACCAAAAAACTAACCACAGTCCTTGAGACGATTTTGTTCTTATCCATTTTCACCCCGCTAAAAATAACTTTAGTTTAACGACGGTTTGGCTTTCTGACGCGTATAAGCTATCCCGGCCCTGAACTTATTGGTCCGCTCATCCTTCACGCAATAAGCGACCCTGCCTGTCGCCTTGGCAGGCTCATCATGCAGAGCGGCAAACGGAAAACTAATGGCCAAACGCACGACATCGTTCATGACCAGAGGCTCATCCAGAGAGATGGCCAAGCCCCCCGCGCAGATATCATACACTTGCGCCTGCCTGTCCGGTCCGGCGGCTGTTACCTGGCAGGGAATTTGCTGGCCGATCTCGAATACATTGACGCGGCCGTAAACCCTTTTTTCTTCCATTTTTTCTCCTCCTGTTGGCTACAAAGCCACACCCGCGCAATTCCACATAAGCGCGGGGTGTTCAATATCTACATTCCTTCGGCGACGCGCAAAACCTCCGAAGATGTGGTCATACCGTGTAAAACTTTATCTATACCATCCTCTTTTAAAGTGCGCATGCCGTTCTTGCGCGCCTCATCCCTGATCAAATGCGCGGGCGTCTTTTTGACGATCTGTTCCTTGATATCGTCATTTAAAACCAGAAGTTCAAAAATACCTACCCGGCCCTTATAGCCCGTCTGGCGGCAATCAGCGCATCCTTCCGCTTTATAAAATGTAAGGCCGCTTTTAGACGCTAAAGACGGATCCAGGGTCTCCGCTTCTTCAGGCAAAGGTTTATAAGGCTTCTTGCATTTAGGGCACAGGCGCCTGACCAGGCGCTGGGCAAGTATCCCGCAGAAGGAAGACGCCACCAGAAACGGCTCTATCCCCATATCAATAAGCCTGGAGGCGGCCGAAGCGGCATCATTAGTGTGCAGCGTTGAGAAAACCAGGTGCCCGGTAAGAGCGGAATGTATAGCGATCTCCGCTGTCTCCTTATCGCGTATTTCTCCTATCATTATGATATCCGGGTCCTGCCTTACGATAGAACGAAGCCCCGAGGCAAAGGTGAGCCCTGCCTTGACATTCACCTGAGACTGGCGGACACGCGCGATGACATATTCTATCGGGTCTTCCAGGGTAATAATATTTTTCTTGACGTCATTAATAGTATTTAAGACGCCGTAAAGAGTCGTTGTTTTTCCGCTCCCCGTAGGCCCGGTAACCAGGATTATGCCATAGGGCTTTAAGATGATATTCTTAAAAATGGCCAGGGTATCATCCTGGAATCCGAGGCTGTCTAGTTGAAATATGGCCTGGCTTTTATCCAAAATACGTATGGAAATATTCTCCCCGTATATGGTGGGAAAGGTGGAGACGCGCATATCCACATCCTTACCCAGCATCCTGGTCTCAATCCTGCCGTCCTGGGGAAGGCGCTTCTCCGCGATGTCCATATTAGCCATTATCTTGACCCTGGAGATGACCGCCAGCTCCAGGTCCTTGGGGATCGGATTGATATCCTGTAAGATACCGTCTAATCTGAAACGCACATAAAATTCCTTTTCCTCCGGCTCAAGATGAATATCGCTGGCGCCTATTTTTATGGCATCTTCAAACAGGGAATCAACCAGCTTGATCACCGGCGCTTTGGTCGCTTCTTTTTTTAGTAAAAGCGCTTCGTCATCCGCTTCAGCCTTGGCCTCTTTTTTACCGGGTCCTTCCGTTTTTGCGGCTTGCGGTTTGGCAAAGTCCTCTCTTTTGATCTGGTAATACCGGATGATAGCTTCCTTAATATCGGAAGGAGTGGCAAAAACCGGACGGATAGTCAGGCTGCTGACACGGCGCAGTTCATCCACTACCGCAACATCCAGAGGATCGGCCATCGCGATGGTCAAGGTATCAATAACCCGGTATAGGGGTATTGCCTGATACCGCTGAGCAATGCCCACCGGGATGAACTCCAGTATCGGCGGCTTTATATCATAATTTTTAAGGTCGACAAACGGGATATCCAATTGTTCGCTTAAAGCCAGGACCAGGTTCTCCTCAGAGATATAGCCCTTCCTGACCAAAACAGCCCCTACGCGCTCGCCGGTATTAGGCTGTTCCCGCAAAGCCTCTTTCAACTGGTCAGACGTGATAAAACCTTTCTCAACTAAATACTCGCCGATATATTTACGCATCTTTCAGGCCCGCCTCCGCTATAAAGTGCTGTATTTTATCTGGATAACCCTTTTTACCTTGTTTACCTCGCCTATCCCGGTGATAGTCGAAGTCTGAAAATTATGCCTGGCCCAGAATTCCCCGTCGCCGAGCTTTGTCTTCGGGATATTGCCCAGGCCGCCGCCGTCATAATCTATGTCGGACTTTAGTTCTCCGATAGACTTGGCTATCCCCGCTTCAGCCAGGTATAATGATTTTAACCTGTCCAGTTCCAGGATACTGACCGTCATCCGCGAAAAAAGGAAACTGATCAGGTTCATCCCCAGGACCGCTAAAAAAACCAGGACTAAAATAACAGTGAACAGTATAGAACCCTTATTCCTACCACTCGCTGGGTTTCTGATCCGCATACTCTCCCCACTTCGCGGGCAAGGGATCATCCATGTTCACCCGCACCTCGGCAGTATCGCTAAAATACACCCATCCGCCCTCGTTCGTATACCCCTCATCAACGGTACGGTCGATATATGTGGTATTGCCGGATTTAGAACTCATCATCTCGGCGGGTATCTTAGCCAGGTAGGGCTTCTTTATCCCCGCGTCGTAATAATAGCTGGTCAAAAAATCGCCCAGCGAATCAGGGTACTTTCCTTCTTTGGCCCTGAAAAGAGTGATCCTGGTCCTGATGGAATCAAGGTTAGTCTTGGTAGCCGTGACCTTGGCCTCGCTGTCAAAGCCGATAAAGTTAGGGATTATGGTCGCCGCCAGGATCGCGATTATAGTTATTACCACAAGAAGCTCGATCAGGGTAAAAGCCTTTCTCATTTAGAACCTCCTTGACTGCAAGGACACCCGCGCAATTTTCGCCCCGAGGCGAACCACTCCGCCACAAGGCGGACACTAGCCCAATTCCGATTTGGGCTAGGTGCGATTAGCGCGGGGTGTCTAATTTTTAATGCTTGAAAACTTTTATCAAATTAAATATCGGCAGCAATACCGAAAGAGCGATAAAGGCAACCATTGAACCCATGATCAATAACAGCATGGGTTCAAGCACGGCTGTCATATTCCTTATGGCGTACTCTATCTCCCGGTCATAAAACTCCGCCACGTCAAAAAGCATCTGCTCTAATTTTCCGGTCTTCTCGCCTATCGATATCATCTGGATGACCATCACAGGGAATATCCCGCTGGCCTTGAACGGCTCAGACAAGGATTCGCCTTTGATGATGCTGTCGCGCACATTACGAATGATCTTCTTTATCACCAGATTAGCCACAGTCTTCTCGGTCACGGTCAAAGCCTCGACCATCGCCACGCCCGAACGGACCAGCCCGCCCAGGGTCCGGGCGAACTGGGCGATCACGACCTTAAGATACAGCGGGCCGATAAGAGGAAGCTTGACGATCATGCTGTCAATTTTATATTTTCCTTCCTCTTTTCTCATAAAGTTCCGCAGCCAAAAAACAAACCCTATCATTGCCGCCAGGAGCAGATACCAGGTCTTCCTGAAGGCCAGGCTTGCCCCCAGCAGCAGGTTGGTAGAAAAGGGGAGCTTGGCTTCGTAAGTCTCAAAGATCGTCACAAACTTGGGGATAATGCTTATCATGATGAAACTAACCACGATCACGGCCACCACGACCAGGATTATGGGATAGCTGACCGCCGACTTGATCCGGCTGTTTATCTCCAGGTCCTGCGTGCCCAGCTGGACTAACCGGTCCAGGACCTCCTCAAGTATACCGCCGGTCTCCCCCACCTTGATCATGCTGACAAAGAACTCTGAAAACACATCCGGGTGTTTGGCCAGGCTGTCGGAAAGGCTCACTCCCCCCTGGATATCCTTATTGATCTGCTCCAGGACATCCCGCATTATCTTATTTTTAGTCTGCTCCCTTATGCTCATCACTGCCGAAGTCAGTGAAATGCCCGATTTAAGCAGTGTGGCAAGCTGCCGCGTAAAGAGCAGGATATCCTGCGGACGGACCTTTTGGATAAAGTTTAACAGCCCCTCCACCTGGACCTTAGCCTGAGTCTGTTTTTCAATAGCGACGACCGCGTTGCCGGCCTGCTTCAATTTATTCAGGACAAAGGCCTCATCTTCAGCCTCAACAGCGCCTGTCAACAGCGTTCCTCTTTTATCCCTCGCCCGGTATAAGAATGTCGCCATTTTATTTCATCGGCTGCGCGGAACTGCTTTTAGGTTTTTCCTGCGCTGGGGCTTGAGCCGGCGTGGCCGCGGCCTTATCCCGAACATCCGCCTTACCGGCGGATAAAGATTGCGCTGCTTTCTGCGCGCGCTCCTCTTTCTTCTGAATAGCCCTCAAGAGGTATTTCGATCTGGGGGCATACCTGCTTTCAGGATAGTCTTCCAGTAGCTGATTAAAACACTCTTTAGCTCCGGCGAGGTCGCGGAAATAGCTATAGTAAATAGTCCCGGCCCTGAAAAGAGATTCCGGGGTCTTCTCGTTACCCGGGAACTGAGAGGCTATCTGACGGTATAGATCCAGGGCATTGGCCATCCTGGTCTTAGCATCCTTCCGCCGGCTCTCGATCCCTTCATTAGCTTCCAGGTTGCGCGCCTGCTCAAACAAGTAATTCACCAGCGCCCTTTCTCCGGTCCCAACGACGTTGACGTAAACCTCTTCCCTGTCTATGGAGCGTATCTTCTTCTTTTCGCTCGCCGTGCTTATAATATGCGGCGTAATAAAAACCGCCAGCTCCGTCTGATTCAAATCCACGCTCTTATTTCCGAAAAGAAGCCCGACCATCGGTATATAACCTAATACCGGGACGCGGCTGCGGGTATGCTTATTCTCATTTTTGATAAGCCCCCCGATGACCAGCGTCTCGCCGTCTTTAACCCTGACTACGGTATCAGCCTCCCTGGTGCTGATATAAGGCCCGGCATCAAGTGTCAGGCTTTTTACAGATGAGACCTCCGGATGAACGACCATTGTAATATATCCGTCCGAACTTATCTGAGGCGTAACGCGCAGAGTAGTCCCTACATCGATAAACTTGGTAGTCTCGGTAGTCCCGGTAGTGGTCTGGGTCTTTTCTTTATACGGGACTTTCTCGCCGATGACGATCCTGGCCTCCTTGCCGTTGATAGTGGCAATAGATGGAGAAGCCAGGATATTCGCTTTTTGGTCCTGCACTAAAGCGTCTATCTGCGCGGTAACGTTCCAATTTTTAAGGACAAAACTATTCAGTTTAAACTGCCCGCCGTCCAGGGTACTGGAAGGCCCGGAAAGGTCCAGCGTCCCTCCGACCTCATCCGGCCCCCTATACGCGGAGCCATTGCTGTTAAACAGGCCGGTCGGGGCGGTGTAAGTAGCGGTGTAAGTAGCTCCTATATTCTGCAGGTCCTTGGAATCAATATCCACGATCTTGGCTTCGATAAGCACCTGCAGAGGCGCGGCATCTATTTCCTCAAGAAGCGCTTTTATCTTATCCAGCACAGGCGGGTAATCCCTGATCACGATACTGTTGTTGACGTCATTGACCCGGATATCCCCGCGGGGAGAAAGCGACTTGGTAAGTAAAGCGCTGGCATCATCAGCCGTCAGGTACTTAAGCATCAAAGAAGTCGTGATCAATCCCACGTCTTCGGTGCCTGCCGCCGGATAGATATAAATAAGATTGCCCTTGCGGTGATAAGCATACCCGCTTACGGTCAGGATCGCCTCAAGCGCCTCATTAACGGTAACGTTATTCAGGGTAAGCGTAATAGAGCCTTTTATATCCTTGGTCGATACGAGGTTAAGATTATAGGTGTAAGCCAGGGACTTGAGCACCGAGTTTAAGTCGGCATCCTTATAATCCAGACTTAAGCGCTTATCCTCGCCGGTATTCAGCACCTGCTCAAAACCCCCGGGCTGTTCCTGCGCCAGCGCCGCCTCATCCGCCTGCCCGGTTTCCTCATCAGAAAGCTCAAACGCCGGACAAACGGCGCAAAAGAATAAACCGGCGCTTAAAAACACGGCCCAGCCCCATATGGAATACAGGCCTGAGAATCTCTTTGTTTTTATCATCCTTAAGTCTCCTTATGCGGATTATCTTTGCAACATCAATACTTCGGTCGCGTGACCGTTATCGATCACGACCAGATTATTTAAGATCTGTTTTATGTATCTTTTTTTATCCAGGTAATCCCTGATCCGGTAAACCTTGCCGTTGATTATAGCCGTTGAATTTTCTCCCGAGTAAGTTATGCCCGACAAAACGTACTTGGATTTCTTGATATAACCAAAAATATTCTCCTGCGGCGCGAAAGGATTACGCTCCACGTCAATTTCCTTAGCGGGCTGAAGAGGCGCCGGTTCCTGGGTAAGCGTGCCGGGCATCGGCGGAGAAGGCGAAAGTATCGTAGATAAAACCATGGTGGTCGTTATCCCGCTTTCGAAAAATGCCTCTTTAGGCTCCTCCAACACCAGATCGGTCGTGCTTAAGAATTGGGACAAGCTTTCCAGCCGGGCGAGGTAATTCGTCAGGCTGTAATAAGTAGTATTGAATTGCATCTCGATATCCAGCCGGGAATACTGCTGGTCGGCCTTAGTGCCCTTGGGCTTAACGGATATCAGGTCCACTTCATAATCCTGCGCCTCCTTGACCAGGATACCGAGAAGTTGAGGGATACGGGAATACACGGGAAGCTGCTTCTCCAGAGCCCCCAGCCTGTCCCTTAGCCTCCGGTTATCCCTTAAAGCCTGGTCCAGCAGGATCTTTTCTTTTGCCAGGTCCGGCATCTGGGCCTTGAGTTTGTCTACCTGGCTGTTCAGCCTGGCCGCTTCTGCCCGCAGGCGGCGCATATTGATGAACTGAGGCTTGGCCAGCTTATTGACATAAAAATTGAAGAACAGCGCGAAGATCAAAAGCACCAGGATAGTCTTTTGCCTCTTATCCAGCGAGCTGACGCGCTTCTTTATCTTATCCACCAATTGATTCAGGCTTTTAGATTGTATATCCATAAGCTTACAACGCGCCCTTATTAATGGTTTAAATGCGTGGTTACCTCAAAATTGATCAGCGCCCCCGCGCCCTTCTTTTCCTTCTTCTGGGTAAAATTAAAACTGGTGTCCTTAAAAAATCCCGAAGCGTCCAGGCCGGCCATAAAACCGCTGACCTTGGCGTTATCCAGCGTCGTGCCGTCCAGCGTTATCGCGTCTTTTCCCAGATAAACCTTGCTTATCCACAGGTCCGCGGGAGTAAGCTTGCTCAGGCGCAAAAGGACCTGCGACCACTGAATAGCCTCTCCCTTAGCCTCTTCCAGGAACGTAAGCCTCTTCTGGATATTCTTATTCTCATCATCGACCAGTTCCTTCTCTTTTCTTAATGCCTTCTGTTTCTCTTTTACCGAAGCAAGCTCGACTTCCAGCTTCTTTATATTCTTCTTTTGCAGGGTGATCCTCAAGCTGTATCTCACAGAGCTAAAGAGCTGGAACACGTAGATAAAGACTAATACAAATACGACAAGGCCCGCCAAAGAATGGATCCGGGACCTCATAAAGTATCTTTTGATCACTCCCCGAAATGAGAGGATCCTTGCTTCCGCCGGTATAAGATTTATGCGTTTATTCTTCATTTCGATAACTCCCTTAAAGCCAGTCCGATCGCCACGGAAAACTGCGGCTGCAAAGGAGCCAAATTATCCGTCTTGAACCTAAGGTCGGGATGCATCGAGATATTTTTAAAAGGATTGGCGGTCTCAACCGGCGTATTCAGGTAAGTCGCCAGGTAATCCGGGAAACGGGTCAGATTAGCCGAACCCCCGCTTAAGATTATCTTATCAAATTTAGAGACGGTTGACTGCGTGACCTGATAAGAAAAATATTTGAAGGTATAATCTATCTCCTGGATCAGGTTTTCAAGGTGCAGCCACAGCGCTTCGTTGACCTTTATCGCTCTTTCAGTCCCGGGATCATAATGCTGCGCGCCGGTGCCGTTCTCAACATGCGTCATCAGCGTTTCGGAAGCAGCCAGGCCGCAGGCTTTCTTGATATTCTCCGCTTCCTGGGAAGAAAACTGGCAGTGCTCTTCTATCGCCTTAGTCAGATAGTTACCGTTCACAGCCAGCTCCCGGCTAAAATACAGCTTATTATTCATAATGATGTTCACCGAAGAGGAGCCTCCCCCGAATTCAAGGACTAAAGCCACTTCACCGGTCTTGATCTGGGAATTCTGGATTAAGGCGGATACGGCCGCCAGGGGATTGGTCTCAACGGCGACGCAGGCCAGGTCCGCGGACTGGATCAGGGATATCAATTCAAGGACATCCTTCTTTAAACAACTGATAATAAGGACGTCCAGGGGAGTATCTTTAGTAATGGTATTTTCATCATTGAGGAGATAATAATCAAAAGACAGTTCTTCTATATTGGCGGTGGTAGTCTGCTGTATCTCCCACTTGACGGCCTGCATCACTTCCTCAAGCGGCATCGGAGGAAGCTTGATGATCTTCATCTGGACCTGGGAAGAAGGCATGGCGCTGACCACCGGCCCCTTTATTTTATATTCTCTTACCATTTTCTTGAGGATTTCCGGAAGGGCTTTTTTTCTTTCCTTCGGGCTGTTGGAAAGCTCAAGCGGCAGCTCCTGGATGGCCAGGTCTACGACCTGCAGGCCGTTTGCGGATTGGCCTAACTGGGCCAGCTTGATGGCGGTTGCGCCGAAATCCAGGCCCGCCGGAAAACGCTTGAGAATAACATCATCTTCTATGGAGACCAGCTTTAAAGTTTCTTCACGGGGCAGGCGCTTGAACCCCGAAAAAAGCGAAGAGATGCGCTTGGGTTTTTTCTCTTTGGAAAATATCGAAGTTACCTCGTCACCTTTTAGAAAAGACATAATTTACACGCTTTCCTGTTGGGCTGTCTCCGGCGAGGGCTCAACTTCATCCTTGACCTCCTCAAGCGGTAAACCTGCTATCTCGCGCGCCAGGTTCATATAATCGCGCGCGCCCTTGGACTGCCCGTCATATACCGTAACGGGTTTTTTATGTAAAGAGGCTTCGCAAAGCTTAATGTTATTATTGATGACGGTTTTAAAGACCATCTCTTTAAAATATTCCTGGATCTGCTGAAGCATCTGCCTGTTTAATTTGGTACGGCCGTCAAACATCGTGGCCACGATCCCCAATATCTGGAGCTCGGAGTTGAGCCGTTCGCGCACGATATCTATCGTAGAGAAAAGCTCCCGCATCCCTTCAAGCGAATAATAATGGGTTTGGATCGGGATAAGGACGCTGTTCGCCGCGACTAACGCGTTGATGGTAAGAAGGTTAAGGCTGGGGGAACAATCAATAAAAATATAATCGTATTGCTTGATAAGGCAGTGCTTACGCAGGGCGATCTTGAGTATGCTCTCCCTGCCCAGCAGGTCCGCCAGCTCAAGCTGCGCCCCCGAAAGCACGGAACTCGCGGGCGCGATATCCAGCCCCTTGACCCCGGTATTTACGAGGATCTTATCCAGGCCGAGATTATTAATAAGCACGTCATATATAGACGTATTTAAATTATCTATATCCACGCCTATCCCGAGCGAGGCGTTTGCCTGCGGGTCCATATCCACCAGGAGCACTTCATGGCCCATTTGCGCCAGGCAGGCGCTGACGTTAATGGCGCTGGTAGTTTTAGCGCATCCGCCTTTTTGATTGACAACCGCGACTATGCGGGGTATTTTAACGGCATTATTTTGGGGAGGCTGGCTGACGCCATAGGAAGAAATCTCCTGAGGAAGAGGAATTTTAGGCTTCAAAAATTTGGGAACCAGATTTTTTAGTTCCTCGAGCATATTTTTGTCTTATCCTATGGATAAATATGGAGTTAAATGTATAAAGATACAAACGTATTATAAAATCAGGCCCTTTAATTGTCAAGGGAAATCGACTATAACTAAAAATGCCCTTTCTTACTTAAGAAAGGGCATTTTTATATTAAAATTTATATAATCTGCTAAGAATTACTCTTATTTCTGCTGCGCCATATCCCTGAGACTAAGCGCGATGCTGAATAACAGGCAGATCAGGGAAAAGCTGAATATGTGCGAAGGCGTGACTCCAAGCGGTAAAGGGGTCAAATCCACCACTTTTACTACCATTGCAACAAGAAAAGATACGAACGCTGAAGCGATAAAAATATCTTCTCCGATCGGATAAACCTTTCTCATCACGTCACCTCCTCTTAGGTCTGTCATCTTTTTCTCCATCCTTAGCAAGTTAACTTTTTTTAAATTAACATACATTAATACCGTTGTCAAGATAATTTTCCAGGTGGCGACTTTTACTTCAACCCTATCGCCCGCAGCAGCCCATCTTCTACCTTATACCCCAGATCCATCGCTTTTTTAGCGTAACTACGCGCCTGCTCCAGCCGGGGAGGGTCCATTGATGCGCAAAGGACAGCCAGATTATTATAGGCCGCGGCAAAATCCGGCTTAAGCCTCACCGCCTCAAGCAATTCTTTAAGGGCCTTGGTACCCTCGCCCCTTGAGGCATAAAGAGTCCCTAAAGCATAGCGCGCTTGGGCATAAGCCGTATCCAGCCGGACGGACTTTTCATACGCCGCTATGGCTTCACCGGTCTTGCCCCCGCCCTCCAACACCTGCCCCAGGCCGTAATAAGCAAGGGAAAAATCAGGATCGTATTTGATCGCTTTCTGAAAATAATCCTTAGCCTCTGAAAGCTTTCCTTTAGCCATAGCCACAAACCCTATATTGGTCGTAAAATGCGCTGAGCGCGGATAAAGCTTAAGGCCTTCTTTTAATACCTTCTCCGCCTCGTCAAATTTACCCATATTTTCATAGACCAGGCCGATCTCATTATAGACTCCCGCGTAACGCACGTTGAGCATCCTGGCCTTCTCCAACTCTTCAAGCGCCTCGCTGTATTTACCCTGTATCCGGCGGATACCGGCCAGGCCCATCCTTGCCCCGATCTTAATATCGGCGATCCCGGGAAGCGTAAGGGCCTTTTGAAGCTCTTCTTCCGCCTCCGGATACAGGCCGGCCTTGAGATATTCCGCGCCCAGGTTATTATGGACAAGCGCCGAAGCGCGGCCTCTCCTGGCTTCCGCCTTCCATAAAGTGATCCCGTCCTTCCATTCAAAATTACGGAACCAGGTCAGGATAGCGCAGATCATGATGATCCCTGAAGCCGCGTAGATAAAATAGCGCCGGTGCGCCAAGTATATCCTACAGGTTAATGCGGCAAGTATTAAATAAATGCCTATACTTGCCGGATAGAAATGATGCTCGGAAGCGATAACATTTAAGGTGCCGTAAAACTTGGGAGCCAGTCCGGCGAGGAATAAACCCAAGCCAAAGCTGAGAATAGGCTGTTTTTTTCTCAACGTAAAGATCAATACTATGATCGTGCCCATCGCCAAAACTGAAACTAACGCCAGGGGCTGGAATATGGATCTCAAGACCGGAAGGTTATGATAAATGCTCAAAGGCGCGGGAAATAAAAACAACCTCAAGTAATATAGCGTTACCATAGACTGGGTAAGCGCGTTAGAATACAGGCTGCGCGAAGGATAAAGATTACCCACTCCCCCAAAAATGGCTTTACGGTAAAATAAATAAGCAAATGTCAACGCCGCCAGGCAGGCATAAAAAATAACCTTTTCTCTTATCCGCGGCCTTGCCGCGCCGCCGCCCCTGCCTTCCCTTGCGCCGTATACAAGGTCGCATAAAACTATCATGATGCCGAAACAGATCGCTGTCTCCTTGGTTAAAAGAGCCAGCGCGTAAAACAGAAACGTAAGGATACGCCGGTTTTGCAGGTAGGCCAATACTCCTAAAAGCAAAAATGACGTAACCAGCAGGTCGGAACGGGAGGCGATATAGCTTACCGCTTCGACGTTGATGGGATGGACCAGGAATAAAGAGGTAACAATAAGGTTCAGGCCGAAAGGGGCCTTCTTAAAAATAAGTTTTAAGAGCGAATAAAGCAATATACCGTTAAAAAAATGCAGGAGCAGATTACCGATGTGGTATCCCAGCGGCGCCAGGCCGGAAAATAAATAATTCAGGCTAAAAGTCAACATCAAAAGCGGCCGGAACGTCCCTTTGGGAGAGGGGAAAGAAGAAAAATGCCCCTTGAAGAACTCGGGGATACAGCGCAGGTCTTTTATATAGTAATTGTCCCTTAGTAAATAAACATCGTCGAAGACAAAGCTGTTACGCAGGGAATTAAAATACACGACCGCGCAAATAAGCGCGAAAAAAAAAGCCGCGATCTTATTTTGGTCATTTTTATTTATCATCGGAAATAATTATGCTGTAACATACTCAGACAAACTATCCAGTATCTCCTGCGAAGGCCTCGTCGTGGCCAACGGATTTTTTCTTCTAAGCGCCGCGTATCCGGCTAAAAAATGATCTACCTTCTCCCCCTTAAGCTCTGAAATAACGGCA
>JAQTUY010000126.1 GCA_028707105.1 Candidatus Omnitrophota bacterium
GCAAACATCGCAGCCAGGATCAACGCCCCCTGGTCTTTAAGCGAAAAATAAAAGTGGCCGCTGGATGCGGCTTTAAAATTGGAGACCTCTCCTTCAATCCAAACCTCTCCGACATTTTGCTCAAGCAAGCCTTTGATCACCTGAGTGATCTCAGAGACGGTATAAATATGCTTATTTATTTTCTGCATTTTTAACCGGTTCCTCAACGGAAGAGCTGGCCGCGGGTTTTTCCTCGACAGGAGGCAGAGGTTTTTTCTTAAAAACCAACAGCTGCGCCGAATATGGGGACATCTCTATTATTTCGCTGTATCCCTGTCCAAGATCGATCTCTTTTTCATCAGAAGCCTTAAACGCGCAATCGCGGCTGCAACTGCTATCCACGATGTAGCGGCTGAACATATAAACATCTTTTGCCCCTTTAAAGGAGACCTTGATCTTCCGGTTAGCCGCCGAAAATTTACCGGCCAGGTTATTAAGCTCTATGGCGCTTTTAAGCATGTTCCTGGCTTTAGCCGGCAGCCGCAAAGTGGATAAATCCAGTTGGCCGGAAAGGATCTTTTCTATCCGGTCGGATTTAATGATGTTGATGATGTATTTTCTCTCCGTGCTGTTCAGATCAACTATGGAGCGCGACAAATAATTCATTGCCGCCTGCGGGTCAATATAATTAAAAATGAGCACTGCCAGATAATCCTGGCTCCTTGTGGGGATGATCCCGGCGAATTCATCCGCCGGTGGGCTGGGCAATAATTCATTGCCCAGAAGATTGAGCATGCGAAAGGTATTGTATCCGGCCTTGGCGTACACCTTGTAATCGGAGCGCTCCTGACCGTCAAAGGAAAAAACCCCCAGGTTTCTGTTTACCCCTTCCTTATTGCCTCCAAAATCCTCAAGGCAGAAATATGTCTGGTAGTCAAGCCCTGCCTCCTGCATATTCTTAAGGCGGGCGGGTATGAAGCTGGCGGTAACATAGGCCTCCCTGCCTCTTTTAGAGGAAATATTGGCGGCGGCATCGAAGTTCCACTCATCGATGATCAGAGGCATGCTGCTTTCAAAATGAAAATAACTTAACCATTCGCGGATCAGTTTGATAAAGGGCTTTTTATAGATACTGAGCTGTTTCTCGAGAGCCGGGTCTGAAGAATAAGCATGCCACGATATAAAATCCAGCGGCAATTTATAACTATAGCAGTATTTTATCAGTTCATAGATCAAGCTGCGTTCGGGGGTAAGGATATCGTTGGGCTGGATATTGGCAAACCAGGAGCTTGTCCCCGGCCCTCCTAAGGGTATATGCATCTTAGCTTCCTGGCGCAGCTCTTTTACAGCTTCTGCGACAATGCGGTAAAGATTAAGATACTCCGACCTTTCCCCTAAATAGAAATCCTCTAAGTCCGGGGCATTCCAGAGCTCATACCAGATATTATATTTCTTCTCGCAGCTTAGCCGGCGGATAGTATCCTTGACCAGTTGTTTATATTTTTTTAGATTATGCACGGCGCTGTTCTTATCAAGGACCTTGCCCAGTCCTGAAGGAGTGCCGAAAAGATTAAGGATAATTACACCACCGGAATCGCTTATCTGTTTGATCACGCTTTCGTAGTTATCTAAAAGCTTATCCCTGGCAGCCTTATCCTTGGCAAGCTGCTCGACCTCCCAAAGATTATATTGCAGGCGGTAGAAATTGGCAAAACCCAGGTCAGCCTGCCAGGTTTCCAGGATACCTTTGGCGGCCAATGTTTGGGGCCAGGTCAGATCGCGATGCGCCCCTCTGCCGCTTAAGTCAATGCTTGGTTTATATATTCTGGGAAGGGGGATGCCTGGAGAACTTGCATCTATATTGAATTCCAGTTCATCGGTGCTTTGGGCAAGAGAGGTGCCGGCTGAGAAAAATAACACCAGGGATAAAAATAGTGAAAACGCCTGTTTTTTATTCATCTAAAAGTTTTTTCTGCACCCTTGAGATCGAAACTGCCAAGCCTGTTTTTTCATCGATCCGGACAAGTACTCCATGCAGCTGTATATTTTCTTCGGCAACATTAAATTTTACCGGGATAGAGCTTAAGAAACGGGTAAGCACATCCTCCACATTTCTGCCGATCACGGAATCATACGGCCCGGTCATGCCGGCGTCGGTTAGATAAGCGGTACCCTTCGGGAGGATCTTTTCATCGGCGGTCTGGATATGCGTATGCGTGCCGAGAACAGCGGAAGCTTTGCCATCCAGGTACCAACCCAGGGCGACCTTTTCCGAAGTCGCCTCCGCGTGCACATCCACGATAATGATCTTGGTTTCCTTGGCCAACTCATCGCAGGCCCGGAGAGTGGTTTTAAAAGGGCATTCCAGGGCATCCATAAAAACCCGACCGTTGACATTGATTACCCCGACCTTAAGGCCGTTGGCGGCCTTAAACACATGGGCGCCGCGGCCGGGGGATCCTTCAGGATAATTGATGGGCCGCAGTATCCTCTCCTCCTGGTTGATCAGCTGGAAGATCTCGCTTTTTTTCCAGATGTGATCACCGGAGGTAAGCACATCCACTCCCGATGAGAATAATTCCGAAGCAACCTTGGCGGTAATTCCCGAACCGCCGGAAGCATTCTCCGCGTTAGCGATCACAAAATCAATTCCCAGCTCACGCTTAAGCCCGGGGACCAATTTAGCGATCGCTTTTCTTCCGGGTGAACCGACTATATCTCCGATGAATAATATATTCATTTTTGACGAATCTCCCGTACCTGCCTTATCTCGCTAGGCAGGGACAGTCCCCTTCGGGGACAGTCCCTGCTGCCATACTTATTTAGCGTATTCAATGGCGCGCATTTCACGGATCACCGTAACCTTGATCTGGCCCGGGTACTCCATCCCCTCCTCGATCTTTTTACGTATGTCCCTGGCCATAGCCACTGCTTCATTATCGTTTATTTTTTCCGGCTGCACAATTACGCGGATCTCGCGCCCCGCCTGAATGGCAAAAGACTTCTCCACCCCTTTGAATAGATTGGCGATCGCCTCCAGTTTATCCAACCGTTTAATATAAGTTTCAAGGGTTTCCCTTCTTGCTCCGGGCCGGGCTGCGCTTATGGCATCGGCGGCTACGGCTAAGACCGCATATAAGCTCTGCGGCTGGGCTTCTTCATGATGCGACTCTATAGATCCGATCACTTCGACGGACTCATTGTATTTCTTGGCCAGTTCAGCTCCCAGCTTGGCGTGCGTTCCCTCAACCTGGTGATCTACGGCCTTGCCTATGTCGTGCAAGAGCCCGATCCTGCGGCCTAATTTAAAATCCAGGCCCAACTCCGAAGCCATCACTCCTAACAGATATGAAACTTCTTTGGAGTGCTGCAGGGCATTTTGACCGTAGCTGGTGCGGTACTTAAGGCGGCCGAGAAGTTTGATTATTTCGGGATGCAAACCATTGACCCCGGTATCAAAAGCCGCCCGCTCACCTTCCTCGCGGATCTTTTCATCCATTTCTTTCTTGGTTTTTTCAACTATCTCTTCGATGCGTCCGGGATGGATCCTTCCGTCGGAGATCAACTTTTCCAGGCTAAGGCGGGCGATCTCGCGCCTCACCGCGTCAAACCCGGAAAGGGTAACCGCCTCCGGGGTATCGTCGATAATTACGTCGACCCCGGTTGCCATCTCCAGGGCGCGGATATTCCTTCCTTCGCGGCCGATAACCCTGCCCTTCATCTCATCATTAGGCAGATTTACCACGCTTACCGTTGACTCCACGGTGTGCTCTGCGCTGCAGCGCTGGATCGCCAGGCTGACTATCTCCCGGGCTTTTTTGTCCGCGACGCTGCGCGCCTCCTCCTCCTGGCGCCTGATAAATACGGCCTTTTCATTATTCAGTTCCTCGTTAAGACGGCTAAGCAAGATGTGCTTTGCTTCCTCGGCGGAGAGAGAAGATATTTTTTGCAGCCTTTCCTTCTCTTCGGCAACTAAAGCCTGCAGTTGTCCCTCTTTTACTTTTAACCCATCCTCCTGCTTCTTGAGATTGCCGCCGCGGCTGTCGATCTCTTTTTCTTTCTTCTCCATGAGGTCCAGCCTACGGTCAATATTCTCTTCTTTCTGGGTAAGCCTGCGCTCGAGGTTGGCGATCTCCTGCTTGCGGTCTTTGGTTTCCCGCTCAAAATCCTGGCGCATGCGGTACAAAAGGTCTTTGGCCTCCAGCTCCGCCTCCCGGCGTTTATCCAGGATCTCCTTTTTGGCAACCTCCAGGATATGCTCGGCTTCTGCCTCAGCGCTCTTTAATTTTTTTTCGGCAATATGCTTCCTTAATAAATAACCGGAGTATGTGGCGGCTATCGCAATGACTATAAGTATCACTATGTTGAGAATCATTTCTATCCTCCCTTTTAACCTGCTTGTGGGACTTCCTACAGGAACTTTAGGAGAAGATAATTTTGTTAACGCTTACATCGTAGCTAGTGGTGGGGATTAGAGGCAAGATCTGGAAGTCAAAAGCCAGGCCTATGGAAGGCGCCCTATCAGAAAGTTTGCTTAAGAAACGGTCGTAGTAACCCTTGCCGCGGCCCAGTCGGTTGCCTTTTTTATCAAAAGCCAAACCGGGGGTGATAATTAGGTCTAAATCCTCCGGCTTAACCAGGGTCTCGGCTACAGGCTCCCAAACTCCGTAAGGGCCTACTTTTAATTTCGCGTGGTCTTCTAATATGGCTGGCTGCATAATTTCTT